>CAZRKD010000006.1:0-22402 GCA_964600515.1 uncultured bacterium | reverse complement strand
TTGCCGATCATGCCACGAATATTGCTGAGCAAGTTATCTTTATGGTACAAGGACGCGATATTCGGCATGGACGTGAAGCGTGAATTTTCTTGAATTTTCAGAAGAGCAGTTATATGGGTAATCCTCGAAATGGAGGGTATTATTATGAGTACGAATATCTTGAGCTTACTTGGAGAAGAGGCATCTCATTTATTGCAATACAAAGCAAAAGTTTCATCGGAGAAACTTCACATCCCCGGTCCTGATTTTATTGATCGTACATTTGTAGTTTCTGATCGACCCAGTGCAGTTTTGAGAAATCTGCATGCACTTTTGGGTCATGGAAAATTAGCTCATACGGGATATCTCTCAATTTTACCGGTTGATCAAGGCATTGAACATTCGGCCGGAGCTTCATTTGCACCAAATCCAATATATTTTGATCCTGAAGCAATTGTAAAACTTGCGATGGAAGGCGGATGCAATGCTGTTGCATCAACCCTTGGAGTATTGGGAAGTGTCTCGCGAAAATATGCGCATAAGATTCCTTTTATTGTAAAAGTAAATCACAATGAACTTCTGACCTATCCCAATAAATACGATCAGATTCTTTTTGGAAGTGTGAAACAGGCATTTACTATGGGCGCAATCGGCGTAGGGGCCACAATTTATTTTGGCTCCGATGAAGCAACTCGCCAGATTACCGAAATTTCAGAAGTCTTTGAATATGCGCATGAATTGGGCATGGTTTGTATTTTGTGGTGCTACTTACGAAATTCGGCATTTAAAGTTGAAGGCAAAGATTACCATGACGCTGCTGATCTTACGGGCCAAGCAAATCATCTAGGCGTAACAATTCAAGCAGATATTATTAAACAAAAGCAGCCAACACATACCGGCGGCTTTAATGTCATTAAATTTGGCAAAACTCATCCCAAAGTATATGAAGAATTATCGAGCGATCATCCAATTGATTTAACTCGCTACCAAGTTATTAATAATTACATGGGCCGCATTGGGCTTATTAATTCCGGTGGCGAATCCGGCAAAAATGATCTTGCGCAAGCCGTTCGAACGGCTGTCATAAACAAACGCGCCGGCGGCATGGGTCTTATTTCTGGCCGCAAAGCTTTCCAAAAACCAATGAAAGAAGGCATCGAACTCCTTCATGCAATTCAAGATGTGTATTTGAGTAAAGACGTCACGATTGCATGAGGCTTGGAGAATACAAAAATGAAGTAGCAGCACATTAGAAAAAAATACCCTGATCAATTTATTCTTATTAAAGATTTTAAAGAAGAAAAAATTAATAAATCTCACTATCGAATTGTTGCCGGAAAAGTTATTGGTGCTTTTGATGATTATAAGAAACTTTTAAGAACATATAGATCATATAGAAATCAAGGTATCGATGTGCTGTATTGTTTACCGAAAACAAAAGAGTTCATCATTGAAGAAGCGCCAGCAATGAGTTTCTGGCGATGAAATTTGAATTTAAAAATAATTTAATCTTTGTCCCAGTTAGCCTTACAATAAATAAACGAACAATATCTATTCCAGATTGTATCATCGATACGGGTTCATCGAAATCCGCATTTGATACAGATTTTCTCGAAATAGATTTTGAGAAACCTGCGACGATAAAAAGACTTATCAATATTGGTGGGTTTGAAGAAGTAATAGAACAGGAAATTGATGATATAGAGATCTGTAATAGAAGCCTTGGCAAATTAAAAGTTCAATTATGTAAATAGGTAAATATTCATCTCCGGCCGTAAAGTCTTCCAAAAACCGATGAAAGAAGGCATCGAACTCCTTCATGTAATTCAAGATGTCTATTTAAGTAAAGAAGTTATGAGAGAAGTTATAAAAACTTCTTTCTTTCTTCCCACTAGAAATTTAATTTTTTTCTGATATACTTTTTTCTTCGAATGATAAACAGCATCTTAATGCATTAAAAAAAGACCGCATATGAAATTCAGAGAAAATGAGACTACTGAACTCAAAAAATCAACATCAGAACTCAAAGAGGCAATTATCTCTTTGGGCGCTATGCTCAATAAACATAGTAAAGGGGTGGTTTATTTCGGTATTGCTGATAATGGGACAATTCTGGGACAAGAAATCGGAAAGTCAACGGTAAGAGATATTACGAAAGCCATTAACGATTGGATTGAACCAAAGATTTATCCTGATGTTCAGATTAAGAAGATACAAGGTAAAGATTGTATTATCGTCAATGTTAGTGGGCACAATACTATATATTCTGCTCGTGGAAGATACTATGTCCGCATGGGAGAAGAAGATAAAAAACTTTCCGTCGATGAGCTCCGAAGATTGGTTGAAAAGAAAAATAATTATGTTTATTCCTGGAGCTCTGAACTTTCTTCTTTTTCAGTATCAGAGGCGAGCATCGAAACGGTTAAAAAATTTGTTGAAAAAGGTCGAAAAGCTGGACGCATTGAACACGCGTTTAACTCAGTATACGATACTCTCAATAAAATTCACGTACTCAAAGGAAAAAAACTCTTGAATGCGGGACGAGCTTTATTTTGCGAAGATAGCGGTATTGAAGTTCAAGCAGCTGTCTTTGCAGGAAAAGATAAAGTAACATTTCTCGATATCCAAAGTTTTCGAGGCTCTCTTTTCGATTTGATCGATCGATGCGAGGTTTATGTCAAAGAACACATCAATTGGCGAGCTGATCTTTCTGGTAGTACGAGAGTCGAAATTCCAGAGGTTCCCGTTCGTGCTATAAAAGAAGCCATTATTAATTCTCTCTGCCACAGGGATTTTAATACTCCTAAGAGTAATGAAATTGCTCTCTATCGTGACAGAATCGAGATCTATAATCCAGGCCAATTTCCTTTTGACCACAATCCTGAAGAATACATCTCTGGTCATGGTAAAAGTTATCCGAGAAACCCATTAATTGCAGAGGCTTTCTATCTTGCTAAGGATATTGAACGCTGGGGATCTGGTTTACGCCGTATTAAAGAAGAATGCGATGCTGCTCATGTAAAAGTTACTTTTGAGAAAATATCAACTGGCTTTCAAGTTACATTTTACCGCCCCGGCGAAAAGGTCGTAGAAAAGGTCGTAGAAAAGGTCGTAGAAAAGTTATCATCAAATCAACAGAAAATCATAGAAGCTATTGTAAAACATCCCATTATCTCTGCTAAGGCCTTAGGAGACTTACTAGGAATCTCTCCGCGAAAGGTACAAAATAATTTAGCAAAGCTTAAACGTATAGGTATACTAAAAAGAGTTGGCGCTGATAGAGGTGGACATTGGGAAGTAATAGAATAATTTTCAATATAAGGAGACAGACATATGACTGAAATAAACATTGAAACACTGAATGCCGAGGTTAAAGAAAAAAGTGCTTTTGTCACTAACGTTTATGAAGAAATCGGCAAAGTTATTGTCGGTCAGCGGTATATGATCGAACGAATGATTTTGGCCCTTTTATCTGATGGACATATTCTAGTTGAAGGAGTTCCGGGACTTGCGAAGACAACAGCGGTAAAAACGCTTGCGGAAACGATAAAAACTGGCTTTCAACGAATTCAATTTACGCCTGATTTATTGCCGGCTGATGTAATTGGAACACGAATCTATCAACCGAAAGACGGAAGTTTTACAATTAAGAAAGGGCCTATTTTTAGTAATATTATTTTAGCGGATGAAATTAATCGTGCGCCATCAAAAGTGCAATCAGCGCTTCTCGAGGCGATGCAAGAACGACAAGTAACGATTGGGGATACAACGTTTAAACTCGATAATCCCTTTTTAGTTATGGCAACTCAAAATCCGATTGAACAAGAAGGAACATATCCACTACCCGAGGCACAAACCGACCGATTTATGTTTAAACTTAAAGTTACGTATCCGACAAAAGAAGAAGAAAAAAATATCATGAAACGCATGAGTCGTTTGGAGCACGTAGCGGTGCAATCAGTCATAACTCCCGCAACAATTATTGAGGCACGTAAAGTAATCGATATGATTTATATTGATGATAAAGTTCATGACTATATTCTTAACATTGTTTTCGCAACACGAAATCCAAAAGAGTATGGCCTTGATATCGATCACTATATTGAATATGGAGCATCTCCGCGGGCTTCAATTTATCTTGCCCAAGCCGCACGATGTTTTGCATTTTTACAAGGCCGAGGATACGTAACTCCACAAGACATTAAAACGATTGGCTATGATATTTTACGCCATCGTGTGCTCATATCATATGAAGCTGAGGCTGAGGATATGACAAGCGATGATGTTATTAAAAAGATTTTTGATAAGATTGAAGTACCATAAACATGTTATCAAAAGAATTATTAAAAAAAATAAAACTTATCCAACTTCACACCGACAAGCTCACCAATGCAGTTCTCGCCGGTGAGTATGAGTCGGTATTCAAAGGCCGCGGCATGGAGTTTAGTGAAGTGCGCGAATATATTCCCGGCGATCCTGTTCGATCGATTGATTGGAATGTCACTGCTCGTATGGGGCATCCCTTTGTAAAAGTATATAAAGAAGAACGAGAACTCACGATTGTTTTACTTGTTGATCTTTCATATTCCGGCCAATTTGGATCGCATGACAAATTTAAAAACGAAGTCGCAGCTGAGCTCTCGGCCCTTTTTGCCTATTTAGCAATTAAAAATAATGATACAGTAGGAGCGATACTTTTTACTGATCGAGTGGAAAAATATATTCCTCCTAAAAAAGGAAAATCGCATATATTCGAAGTCATTAAAGAGGTTTTGAGTTTTGCACCAGAACATAAAAAAACGAATATCAGTGTTGCGCTTGAGTATCTTTTGCATGTGGTAAAAAAGAAATCTATTGCATTTTTGATTTCTGATTTTCAGGATACAAGTTTCGACCTCCTTTTAAAACTTGCTTCGAAAAAACACGATCTTATTGCCGTAAAGATACGAGATGCTCGCGAAACTGAGATACCAAAAGTTGGACTTCTCGAACTTCTCGATGGTGAAACAGGCGAAACTATTGTCGTTGATACAAGCAGCCAGAGATTTCAAGAAAGATTCAATGAAACAATAACCGAACAAAATAAAATATTTAAAGAATTACTCAACCGTTCAAATGTTGACAATATTTCTATTGAGACAAATAAAAATTATGTCGAACCCGTAATAGAATTTTTTAGAGCACGCGTATGCCGGACATAAGAGATATTAAAGAAATTGAAAGCGTTTTTTATTCTTTTGGAGAAATTGCTATTTTTGTTTCTATTCTTCTTCTACTACTTGGGAGCATTTTGGGAATTATTTTCTATCTACGTAGACGAAAGAAGAAACAAAAACCTACGGCTATCGAACTCGCTCATGTCATTGCATTACGCGAATTAGAGAAGCTTAGCAAAACTGCCCTACTCGAAAAAAAACAGTATAAGAAATATTTCTTTCGGCAAACAGAGATTTTTAAAACCTATCTTGAATCGCAATTCAGAATTGATACGCTCGAAAAAACAACAGAAGAACTTCAAAGAGAAATTACTGCATGTAGTGAACTGAATGGACATTCAAAAGAACTCATCACATTTTTTATTGATACTGACGTAATTAAGTTTTCGACTTTTCTTCCCGAAGACACTCGCATAAAAAATCTTGCCGAATATCCAAAAATTTTTATTACTACAACTCTTCCTAAAACCCAATTATGAGATTCGCATACCCTCTATTATTAATCTTTCTCTTTATCATTCCTTTTATGATATATGTGTATCGAAAAAAAGAGCGCACAAATCACATCAGGTATTCATCAATTGATATTTTGAAATCTATTCCAGTTTCGAGTCGAGTTTTTATACGACATGCTACTTTTATTTTAAAAATACTTGCTCTTGTATTCATCATCAGTGCGTTTGCTCGGCCACAGAGCGGCTTTAAAGAACGAATTGTAACTTCAGAAGGCCTTGATATCATGCTTGCCATTGATACATCTGGAAGTATGAATGCGCTTGATTTTGAAGAAGAAGGAAAAAATGTGACGCGTCTACATATGGTAAAAAAAGTAGTAGGCGAATTTATCGAAAAAAGGCCGTATGATCGTATTGGGATGATTGTATTTGGAAGTGAAGCATATACGCAATGCCCGCTTACGCTTGATTCAGGAATTCTACTCGAGTTTGTAAATAGGCTTGAAATCGGCATGGCAGGCGAGGCAACTGCAATTGGGAGTGCCTTATCTCTTGCGGTTAAGCGCATGAAAGAGCTTGCCGCTCCTTCGAAAATTGTTATTCTTCTTACCGATGGCAGAAGCAATGAGGGAAACATAAGTCCTGATATTGCAGCCGAACTTGCAAAAACCTATGGCATCAAAGTATATACAATAGGTGTTGGCACCAAAGGGAAAGCGCCATTTTTAGTCGATTCATTTTTTGGTAAACAAATTGTCTATCAGGAATCGGATCTTGATGAAGAAACATTACAAAAAATTGCCGAAACTACAAATGGCACATACTTTTGGGCAAAAGATACCAAACGGCTACGCGAAATTTATGATGAAATCGACAAACTCGAAAAATCAAAAGTAGACATAAAAGAATATGATCATTTCAATGATTTATTTCATTATTTTTTAATTATTGGAATGGTGTTATTACTTCTAAGCATTATTGGAGAACATACTATTTTTAGGAAAATTCCATGAAGTTTGAACAGAGTAGTTATTTTCTTTTATTATGGATCGTCCCGTGTATGGGCATATTTTATATGTATGCACATAGGAAAAGAAAAAAACTTCTTTTGCAATTTGCACACAATAATCTTTTGCAAAAACTCATGAATCCCATAAGTAGAAAAAAACGTTTTCTGAAATCTCTCTTAATATTGTGGGCGCTTACTTTTTTTATTATTGCTTTAGCAAAGCCACAATGGGGAATGTATTATGAAGAAATACGTGGCCGAGGAGTTGATATTATGATTATTCTTGATACATCTGATAGCATGCTCGCAGAAGATGTTTCTCCCAATAGAATAACCTGGGCTAAACGAAAAATCGAAGATTTACTTATGCTTCTTCAGGGAGATCGTATTGGGCTCATTGCATTTTCTGGTGGAAGTTTTGTTCTCTCCCCTCTCACTTCTGATTATGAAACATTTCGTATGCTTCTCGATAGTGTTGATACCGATGTTATTCCCATTGAGGGAACACAGATAAACGAAGCTTTAGAAGAAGGCATACACGCGTTTGATAATAAAAAGGGAAATAATAAGGCAATACTATTAATTACTGATGGAGAGGATTATAGTAAAAGCTTAGATGATGCGATTGCTCGAGCTCAAAAAGAAAAAATTGCAATCCATGGAATTGGCATAGGAAAAGAAGAAGGCTCTCCCATCCCAGTTCCAGATGAAGGGCTCAAAAAAGATATGGAAGGCAAACTTGTTATTTCAAAGCTTCATGAATCGACGATTAAAAAAATTGCACATGAAACGGGAGGCATTTATGTTACCTCAGGGGCAGGGGACATTGATATACAAAAGATTTATAATAAAGCATTGAAAAAAATGGACGCAATTGATTTTGGTACTACAAAAAAGAAAGCACTTCATTATCGTTTTACGTTCTTTATTTTTCTGGGGCTCATCTCACTCATTCTTGAATTTTTTATTTCAGATAAAAGACGTATGCGAAAGATGAATACAATTTTATTTTTGTTATGTCTAGGAATGTTCGTTTCTCCAATAAATACATGGGCGAGTTTAAAAAATAAACTCGATGAGGGAAATGAATTTTATCACCATCAAAAATATAAAGAAGCCCTTGAGAAGTACCTCAATGCCCAAATTGATTATCCAAAAAGCGAGGCATTGAAAAATAATATTGGAAATACCTATTATCGCCTCGGAAATTATGAAAATGCGCTCGGTGCTTATTCAGAACTTCTTGGCTCATCAGACAAAAAGATACGCCAAAAAGCATACTACAATGCGGGCAATAGCTTGTTTAAATCACAGCGTTATAATGAAGCACTCGATTATTATACAAAAGCTTTGGAACTCGCACCCAAGGATGAAGATACGAAATATAATGCTGAGTTAACAAAACAAATTATTGAAGAAATGAAGAAACGCCAAGAAAATAAAGACGAAAAAAATCAGGATGATTCAAAAAAGGACGAGCAAAATAAAGAAAACCAAGATACGAAAAAAGAAGACATGAAAGATGAAGCACAGAAAGAAAACCAACAAGAAAAAAATAAGAAGAGTGAAGGAGATAGAAGCAAAGAAGCAAAGAGAGAAGAAGGTTCAGATAGCACATCGAATGGAAAGAAAGAAGAGGGAGAAGCTTTACAACAAGGCAAAGAAGCAGAAAAAATTCCGAAAGAACAGGCTGAAATGATTTTGAATAACATTAAAGAAGAACGAAAGAAATTACAAAAGCTCTGGATCGAAAAAAAGTTTGGAGATAAACAAAAGACACAAGATGGGAATGATTGGTAAAAACATATGAAATATTTTGTTTATATAATTTTATTGCTGCCCTCGATAAATGTTTTCGCAACTACCATCAAATCATATGTTGATCGTAATCGTATCAGCATCGATGATTCACTCACACTCAGTATTGAAATAAGCGGAGCAGAAGACGGTGGAGGAGTTGATATTGGAGATATTCCCGGTTTTAAAGTCGAATCCACTGGAACTTCGTCGAGCGTACAGATTATCAATGGAAAGATGAATGCTTCATATACATCAAATTTTGTATTAATTCCGGAAAAAATAGGAACGCTCAAAATTCCAAGCTTTAGCTTTGATTTCCAAAGTAAGCAGTATACAACCGATCCCATAACAATTACGGTAACAAAAGGAGAAGCTTTTGAATCAACAGATATCGCTGATAGTGGGGATTTGGTTTTACTCCAAGAAGTCTCAAACAAAAACCCAATGGTCAATGAAGCTGTTTTGTATACGGTACGTTTTTTGAGAAAAGTACAGATCGATGGAGCACGCTTTGTTGAAAATCCAAAGCTTGGAGAGTTTTTAACAGAAGATGTGGGAAAAGATGTTGAATATACGACGGTTACTAATGGAGAACGCTATCAAGTTTATGAAATAAAAAAAATCATTTTTCCTCTTGGGCCTGGAACCGTTACAATTCCGCCAGTTGTAATTAAGGGAAATCTTTTAGGAAGAAGTAAACGTCAAGGCAATAGTTTTTTTGATAGTTTTTTTGATTCGAGTTTTTCGAGAATTCCAAAAACCATTCGATCACAGCCTGTCACCCTTCATATAGCGCCTTTGCCTGAACCTCGGCCTTCTGATTTTAGTGGTTTTGTTGGAAAATTACATATGCAATTTTCGCACGATAAAGATTCTGTCGCCGTTGGTGATTCAGTAAATATAAAAATTATTGTACAAGGAGAAGGAAATCTCCGTTCACTTGAAATATCAAAACCGAAAGAGAGCGAAGACTATAAAATATATGCCGACAAGCCATCGCTCGACATCAAAACTAATGATGGAAAGCTTGAGGGCATAAAAATATTCACTTATGCGCTCGTTCCATCAAAGCCAGGAACTATAACTATGGGAGAAACGAAAGTTTCGTATTTTGATACTACAGAAAAAAAATACATTTCGTTAAATCACGATCCTATAACTATTTCAGTGCTTGAAACTGGATCTTTGCATGAGAAAATCGCAGAAGAAGAAACAAAAGATGAGCATGAAAAGAGAGACGTTTCATATATAGGTAAAGATATTTTTTCAATTCATACAGAAGAGGCCCTTCTAACAACTCAGGTTGTTTCGAAGCGTGATTTGTATTTTTACATTATTTTATTTGGTATTCCCCACATACTTTCAATTCTGGGAATTTTGTTTATACAAAAACGGCGAAATGAATATAAAAATAGTGATTGTCTTAGAAAGAAAAATGCATATAAACACGCAGTACGAAGTACAGCTCAAATCCCAAGTACCTTTGTCGATTATGGAAAAATTCTTAAAGTATATTGTGGAGAGATGTTTGGGTTAAGCATACGGATGGGCACTTCATTAACCCATCATGAAATAATTGAAAAGCTTACGACACTGTCGATCGAGAAAAATCTCTTGGGTCAGATTTCTTTTATATTAGAGAGTTGCGAAAAAGTACACTATGGATTATTATCTGATAGTGAACACGCGTTAGATAGAAATAAGTTTATCGTACTATTAAAACAATTAGATAAGAAGTTAAAAAACATTGAACCAAGTAATTAGAGTCGAAAATGTCAGTACAGCCATTAATGGAAAAGTTCTCTTAGATTCTATTAATATTCATTTAGAAGAAAGTAATAGGGTAGCAATTTTTGGTGAAGCTGGATCAGGAAAAACGCTTATTTATAAAATCCTTTCGACAGTTCTTCATCCTTCATCCGGAAAGGTATTATTTTTTGATAAAGATATCTTTCATTATCCACGTCTTAAAGAAAGAATTGGATACATTAGTCAGGAATACGTACATTATTCCTATTTTACGGTTAAAGGATTACTTTCGTTTTATAATTCATTTTATAAAAAAGCCAACACTCACATTCGAGATGCCTATTTAGATTTTTTTAAAATTCGTTTGAATGATTCAATTACAATACTCAATAAGCGCCAGCAGTTGGGGCTTACTATTATTGCGGCATTAATGCATGAACCTCGAATCGTGATTATTGATCATTTTTCGCATGGCCTTGATGAAACAACGAGGCTCAATCTTTTAAAGCTTATTAAAGATGACATCGGAAAACTCCATGCTTCGCTCTTACTCCTGACTCCTGATATTATTGAGCTTGAAGAGCTCGTAACATCCGTTGCAATGCTGATAGAAGGGAAAATTGCCTTTTTAAAAGGATTCTCTGATTATCGCCTCAAATATAAAAAGGTGAAAATTTTTGCTGATAAAGAACTCGACTTTGAAGATATATCGATCACCAATATCAAAAAGGTCGAGCGAGAAGGAAAAATTTATTCACTCGTTATTGATGGAAATCTCAATTATATTACCGAGCTTCTTTCGTTAGAAGGTTTTCAAATTCTAGACGTAAAAGATTATACACTCCGAGAATTTTTAACAGATAAAAAAGAAGGAAAGATTTTGTGAGGCTTATTGTAAAAGAATTCCAGAGTTTTCTTCGTGTCGGGATTAGTATCGAAATCTTCTGCGCTCTTTTTATTGGAATTTTATTGTATAGCTATAATCCCGGCCGAATGCTTGAAATGCAGTATGATACATCATTGCACTATATTGGCTATCTCTTTGAAAAGTGGTATTTTAGTTCTTTCTTATTTCTAACGCCGATCTTGGGAATTATTGTTGGCATAGAAATTATGTCTAAAGAAATAAAACAAAAAACCTTGGCTTCACTTGCAATACGGCCGCTATCACGAAGCGCTCTCCTCGGCTATAAATTTGTCAGTGGAATTCTTATTATTATCTCTTTATTCGTAATTCCTCATATCTTCATCTCTCTCTACTCAGAAATAAATGGAATAAGCATTCCGTGGCATCTTATTTATACAAGCATACTCTATACCTCGTTACTGGTGAGTGTCTTTTATGCGCTCACCTTTTTCATCGCAACAATAACCCATATTACCTTTCTACCACTTATTATTTCTCTTATCTCGTGGATGGGCTGCCTGTATCTTTCACGAATGAGTGATTATCGATTGACAAAATTACTTCCATTGCATCTCATAACTAAACGTCACCTGATTATCACCAATTCTATTGATTCTTTTGAAATACTCTATTGGCTCTCAGCTATACTTCTTTTGTTTTGTGGCAGCTACGCTTTCTTTAAGAATAAGGACATTTCATAATGAATGTTACTTTTCCTCCTAAGTTCGTACCCATACTCTTTTTTCTTCGGAAAAATGCACTTATTCTTATTCCCGTCGGAGTATTCATTGTTTGGGGAATCATATTCTATTTTTCTCACGACTTTGATCTCATGTCAGAATTTAAATCGAATGCGCGAAAAATTAATATCCATGAATATGACCTTACGGTTATTCCTGATTTTTCTCTCAACTCTTTAAACGTTAAGACAAAAATACGCCTCGAAGTTCGTCGGGAAATAAACGAGATCTATTTTATGGTTGGAAATATGATCGTTGATGATATTCGGTATCAGAATAATTCCCTGCATTTTATGAGAACAAAAAATGTGCTCAAGGTTTTTTTTCCCGAGGTGATTTCCCGCGATGAGACAATTGAATTAACGCTTAATTCTCATTCACGCTTTGATTCGATTATCCGTAAAGACGGAACCATCGATTCCATGATTAGTCACGATTATTCAATTGTTCGCTACCAATCGGGATGGTATCCACGAATTCCTAATGATACGGCAAAGAGTATGCTCCGAATCAAAAGCCTTCCGGGCAAAAAAGTCATTGCCAATGGAAAATTTCTTACCGAAGAAAAAAATGAATTAGAAACCATCGTTACCTATGAGTACCCTCATGAAAATCGGTTTTCATTTATCATTGATACGTATGAAACGGATGTGAAGACACATGATAATGTTAGTCTCGAACTTTCGTATGGATTAAAAAATATCGGAGAGATGAATGAAGTATCGGAACAGGTAATGAATATTATCAGTTTCTATCGTGAGATTTTAGGCGCCTATCCATTTCTGACATTAAAACTTGTCATAACAAAAGAAATGTATCCAGGCGATCGAAATTGTCCCAATATGATTATGGTTCATGAAAATTTTTTGGATTCACCTCCCGAAGAATTACACTTTTTTTTAGCAAAGGAAATTGCATTCCAATGGTTTGGTAATTTTATTACAACGAACGAATTTACTACCGCATATTATATCCCTGCCCTTGCTGAATATCTGGCGCTAACCTATTCTGAAGTACAGGAACCGCATGATGTATTTACGAAGCGTTTACGGACATTGCGAAATATTTTTTTCTACCATAGGGAATTTGACCCTGGCTTTGATGAGCCATTGCAAACGACTCAAAATCAGAGTCTCATGCTTTCAAAAGGAGTATATGTTTTTCATATGCTTCGCAATCTCATAGGAGAACATGATTTTTATGCCCTCCTTGCCGAGCTCGTGAAAAATAAACAAAAAAAGTACGTAAGTCGAAAAAGTTTAGTCGCCTTACTTCATGAGATAACACAAAAAAATTATGCGTGGTTTTTTAGTGAATGGGAAGATCGACAGGGGGCACCGGCGTATGAGTGGATGTACGGAGTAGAGCATGATAAGATTACTCAAAATACTCATCTCACCATCGAGATTACTCAAAAACCCGTGTACGAGACCCCTATTCCCATTAGTGTTACTACCGATACGGGAACGATTGATAAAATGATTACCGTAAAAGAATCTGAATCACTCATTCGATTTGAAGTTCCCCATTCAGTAAAAGAAGTTCTTTTTGATCCGCAGATGACTATTTTACGGGATAACGATGAGAGGCGACTCTCCGCGCATGAAGAAGAAAAAATGGAGCCATTAAAAAATGCTCTTCATCGAGTCATTGAGTTGGGAACCGTTAATCCCATTGAAACGCATCTCGAAATGAATTCACCATATTTAGACGAGCTCTATTTTAACCTGAATCTCCTTGCGCATCTCAAGGCAAAAAAATTTCGTGTTAAAAAAATACTCGCACTGACAAGAAGTAAAGATGGCAAAAATCTCGAAGTCATCATGGGTATTGCAACCAATAGCAATCGCATTAATGAAACCATTACGCTCAATCTCGTAAATAATTTTGATTCATTAAAAATCTATCGTATGAAGTATGAGACGATGTGAATTAGAAATGTTGCGGTATTGAATTGAAAGAGTTTGTGTGCTATAAATAGAGTAATGAAAGGAAAAATATATTTAGATACCTCTATTCCAAGTGCGTATTTTGACTATTCAAAGCCTGTACGGCAACTTATTACTCAAAAATGGTTTGAAAATGAATCTAAAAATTATGATTTACATATCTCGGTAATTACTATTGAAGAGATAGAAAAGTTTTCAAATACTGAAAAAAGAAATGGTATAAAAAATTTAATCCTGGATCGTAAGCCACATATTTTAGAACTAACTGAAGAAGCAAAAGATCTCGCGCATCAATACATGAAAAAGGGTGCGATACCAAAATCTGAACCAGAAGATGCCTATCATATTGCTATTGCCTCAATAAATAATATCGATTGTTTAGCGTCGTGGAACTTTAAACATATTGTAAATCTTAATCCAATAAGAAAAATACACCAAATAAATTTAGAAAATAAATTACTTATTTTAGAAATTGGCTCATTAGAGTTATTTGGAGGTTCAAAATATGGGAATCTATAAAAATGATTATAACAAAAAGGATGACGAAATATTATGGGAGTTGCACGAAATTAGAAATTGTTTACATAAAGAGATTAAAAATAAACCCGTAAAAAAAATAAATGCTTCTGCATTTAAAAAGTATACTAAATGGAAAGAAAGAATTATGAGACGAACTCATTCACCTCGCTGATCTAAAGAAATCTTCAAAAAAAAATAGATTTATTAAGCTTAATCGCAGAAATCTTCGCCAGAAGAGGCATAAGAAAACAAACAACCGGAGCGTATTAATACTATAAATAAAATCAATGCATTATTATTTATTTTATTCTCTTGCTTGTTGGCATTCATCTTGACTTTGCCTTTCATAAGAAAGGCGTCTTATTATTCGCATGAAGTACAAAACAATGGATTCAAACATCAAAAGATAAAAAGTGGTACTAAAAAATATAAAAATATCAAGAAAGTCATTGCAAAAAATATAAAATAATAATAAAATAAGTACCATGAAAAGAAAAATATTGAAAGATCTGGTACAGTGGAAAGAGAAAAAAGGCCGAAAGCCATTGATATTAAACGGTGTTCGCCAGGTTGGAAAAACCTATATTCTCCATGAGTTCGGAAAAAAACATTTTAATAACTATCATTATATTAATTTCGAGAAAGATGAAAAAGCGATAAAAATTTTTGACCGAGCATTGGGGCCATTAAACATTATTAATAATTTACGATTATATTTGGATAGATCTATAGATGCTTCTCATGATTTAGTGATTTTTGATGAAATTCAAGAATGCCCAAAAGCCCTCACAAGCTTTAAGTATTTCCAAGAAGATATGCCCGAGTTAGCTCTTTGCGGAGCAGGCTCTCTTATCGGAGTTCACCTGGGAGAGAGTTCATTTCCCGTAGGAAAAGTAGATCTTTTGAAAATGTATCCTTTAACATTCGATGAGTTTTTGCAAGGTACTGGAGATGAACGTTACAGCGAATATTTAAGAAATTTCACCCCAAAAGATACTCTATCGGATCTTATTCATGAAGAAATGTGGAATCGACTAAAGATATATTTTGTAGTTGGTGGATTGCCTGAGGTTGTTCAGAAATATGCTGAGAACAAAGAAGACATCTACCGAGCATTTCAGATTGTTCGCCAAACACAAGATACATTAATAAATAACTACGGAGCAGATATTGCCAAACATTCAGGAAAAGAAAATGCTCTGTATATTGAAAGAGTATGGAGGAGCATGGCATCGCAACTGAGCCGAGAGCTCAATGGAGCAGCTCCTAAATTCAAGTTCAAAGATATTATTCCCGGTGTCACTAGTTATTTAAGGCTTATGGGGCCGATCGATTGGCTGGAAAAAGCTGGATTAGCAATCAAAGTTCCTATTATTCAGAGTGCCCAAGTACCTCTCTCGGCATATCAAAAAGAGAACTTTTTCAAATTATTTGTATTCGATGTTGGAATTCTTGCGGCTCTTTCTCGGCTTTCGCCAACAACAATTATGGATTATGATTATGGATCATATAAGGGATACTTTGCAGAAAACTTTATCGCCGAAATGTTATTAGCCTATGGGCATTCCCCTTTTTATTGTTGGAGGGAGCAAACCGCAGAAATTGAATTCTTAATCGATTATAGCGGGAATACTATTCCCATTGAAGTAAAATCAGGTAGGGTTACTCAATCAAAAAGCCTGCGTGTTTTTATACAAAAATATAATCCAAAATATGCAATAATTATGAGCGCAAAAAATTTTTCTTGGGATCAGCAAAGTAAAATCTATAATTATCCATTGTATCTTACTCCACAAATTCCAACTCAAAGTCGTCGTAACACATACGGCAACACGCCGCCGTGTTTGTAGTATTCCAGTTCAACTGGCGTATCAATGCGGCACGTAACTTCGAATGTCTTTTTGGTATTTTTGGAATCAATTACTTCAACTGTACATTTTTTGCCGGGCGCTAAATCTTTCTCAATTCCTCGAATAGTATAGACTTCATCGCCTTTGAGTTTAAGTAATTCTTTATTTTCATTTGGTAAAAATTGGAATGGAAGAACGCCCATACCAATGAGATTTGAGCGATGGATGCGTTCGTACGACTCGGCAATGACGGCACGAATGCCGAGCATGAGCGTGCCTTTTGCTGCCCAATCGCGTGATGAACCTGAGCCGTATTCTTTACCGGCGAGTACAATGAGCGGCGTATGTTTTTCTTTATACTGCATAGCCGCATCGAAAATTGGCATTTCCTTGCCTTCGGGGAATACTTTGGTGAAACTTCCTTCGCGATTCACGAGCATATTTTTGAGCCTCGTATTTGCAAATGTTCCTCTCATCATCACTGCATCATTGCCTCGGCGTGCACCATAGGAATTAAAATGTTTATAATCCACTCCGTGACTCATGAGAAACTGCGCAGCCGGAGAGTCTTTTGCAATTGATCCAGCTGGCGAAATATGATCGGTTGTAACTGAATCGCCAAGCACTAGAAGTACACGTGCTGATTCAATCCCCTGAATTGCGACTGGCTTTTGGGGAATATTTTTCAAAAATTCTGCAGGTTGAATGTAGGTTGACTTCCCATCCCACTGGTAAATCGATTCTTGCGATACTTCGAGTTCATTCCATTCTTTAGATCCCGTAAAAACATCCGCGTATTTTTTTCGAAAGAGTTCAGAGCTCACGGTCGCATGAATCGTCTTTTCTATATCAATATCACGTGGCCAAATATCCTTTAAAAAAACATTTTTGCCCGTTGTATCAATTCCGAGCGGCTCTTTTGTAAAATCAAAATCAACGGTTCCTGCGAGTGCATACGCAACAACAAGTAGTGGGCTTGCTAAATAATTTGCACGGACCTGCGGATGAATGCGGCCTTCAAAGTTGCGATTCCCCGAAAGTACTGCAGCTACCGTAAGTTTTTGCGATTCAATTGCCTTGGATATATCTTCATTAAGAGGACCACTATTGCCAATACATGTTGTACATCCATATCCAACCAGATTAAAACCAAGCTCTGCAAGCGAGGAGAGAAGACCAGATTTTTCTAAATATTCAGTAACTACTTGAGATCCAGGAGCGAGGCTTGTCTTAACCCACGCTTTTTGTTTCAAGCCTTTTTGTAGGGCATTTTTTGCCAAAAGCCCAGCGCCAATGAGTACCGATGGATTTGAGGTGTTGGTACAACTCGTGATTGCGGCAATAACAACCGAGCCATGAGTAATTCCCTCGGAAGATTCTATCTTGTCTACTGGTGGTAAATCTTCTCGCATTTTTTTGAATGATTCTTTTACATTTTTTAATGGAATTCTATCTTGTGGCCGACGAGGCCCAGCTAGACAGGGCTCGACCGTGCCAAGATCTAAACTTAAACTATCACTATACTCTGCTTCCCCCGTATTATCCTCTACAAACATGCCTTGTAATTTTGTATATTCTTCGACACGTTTTATTTGTTTTTCATCTCGTCCGGTAAGACGCAGATATTCGAGCGTTCCTGCATCAGGAGGGAATATTGCAATCGTTGCGCCATATTCAGGAGCCATATTACTCACGGTAGCACGATCAGCGAGTGAAAGCTCGCGGATTCCTGGCCCATAGAATTCTACAAACTTGCCAACAACACCTTTTTTGCGGAGCATTTCGGTTACGGTTAATACCAAATCAGTAGCCGTTACTCCTTCTCTTAATACACCCGTAAGTTTAAATCCAAGCACTTGGGGAATGAGTAAGGGAATTGGTTGGCCCAACATTGCTGCTTCTGCTTCAATGCCGCCCACACCCCATCCAAGCACTCCAAGGCTATTAACCATAGTTGTGTGACTATCAGTTCCTACAAGTGTATCTGGATATGCATAGGTCATTCCGTCTTTCGTATTTTCAAAAACGACTCGTGCAAGATATTCAATATTTACTTGATGAACAATTCCAGTTCCTGGAGGAACTACTTTAAAATTATCAAATGCCTTTTGTCCCCATCGTAAAAATGCATACCGTTCACGATTCCGTTCAAATTCTTTGCGAACATTTTCCGAAAAACTAAACGGAGTTCCGTAGAAATCAACTTGAACCGAATGATCAATAACAAGCTCCGTGGGAATAAGAGGGTTAATCTTTTGTACATTTCCATTTATTTTCACCAGCGCATCCCGCAATGTTGCAAGATCAACAAGCGCTGGAACACCGGTAAAATCCTGCATTAATACTCGTGCTGGTGAAAAAGCAATTTCTTTATCGGGAAGAGCTTTTGGGTTCCATGAAATCAAAGCTTCAATATCCTCTTTTTTCACGTTCATTCCATCTTCATGTCTTAATAAATTTTCCAGAAGAATTTTTAATGAATACGGCAGTCGATTTATTTTAGAACTTTTCTTTGAAAGCCCTTCGAGAGAAAAATAATACAATGTTTTTCCATTGGATGTATATTTTTGTAAGGTATTAAATGAATTTTTGCTTTGATTTTGCATAGCTGTCTCCGTATATGGTTCGAAATATGATTAATACACTATTTTTTATTTATCAATGTCTACTTTCGCCTTACTTGCATTACGGCACAAAAGCTGTTAGACAATCCCCTTGCAGTTTAGAATGATATATATGAAGGCAATTGTATCCATATTTATTTTTACTTCGTTTTTTTCATATCTTAATGCCAAGACAAATGTTCATACTATTGTTGAGAAGCTTGAAAAAAAATACAAGTCTTTTACGACACTCGAGGTACCCTTTGAACAAACAATTACGAATAAAGCATATGGAAAAGGAATTACCTATACCGGGGCGCTGTATCTTAAAAAGAAGGGTAAAATGTTTTGGGATTATACGAGTCCAAAATTTGATATAAAACAAATTCGTTCCAATGGCAAAAAGCTCTGCATGTATTTTCCTACAGAAAAGGAAATGACGGTTGAAGATAACTTTGATCGTTTGAAAGAAACATCCGGAATTTCATTTCTTTGGGGAGAAGGAAATTTAGAAGAACAATTTAGCGTTACCCTACAAGAGGAAACAAAAAATAATTATCTCTTGCACTTTATTCCAAAGGACAAAGAATTTGAGATTGATTCTATGAAGGTACATATAGAAAAAAAATCAAATCTCATCACCGAGCTTGTTACCCTTGATAAAGGGCAGAATGAAAATCGTATCATCTTTACCAAAAAACCACGTATCAATAAGAACATGAGCGATTCTCTTTTTTCGTGTACTGTTGGCAAAGGAGTAACGATTCGCAATAAAAATAAGGATATTGCAGATGAAACAAAAAATACACCTGATAAGTCTGGGCTGCAAAAAAAATCAGATTGATAGCGAAGTCGTTCTCGGAAGCCTTTTGACGAAAGGCTATCAGCTTGCACGAAGTGAAAACGAAGCTCACATTGTTTTTATAAATACCTGTTCATTTGTTAAAGATGCCCAAGACGAATCGCGCACTACAATTAATGAAATCTTGGAATTGAAAGAGCGAGGAAAGATCGAGAAAGTTATTGTTGGGGGCTGTATGCCTCAACGATATAAAGAAGATTTAGTTCGTGAATTTCCAGATGTCGATATTTTTATAGGGCTCGATGAAATTAATAAATTGCCTCGAATACTTGATAAAAATGAAACCTATGCTGTTTCACCTACATCTCAATTTATTTACGATGATGTTACCCCTCGACTAAATACCGAAAGTCCACATCTTGCGTATGTAAAAATTTCCGAAGGTTGTAACAGAGTTTGTAGTTTTTGCATGATACCGTCTATTCGAGGAAAATTCAGAAGTCGGCCCATAGATTCAATATATCGAGAATGTGCAAATTTAGTCCATCAAGAAGTCGGTGAAATAAATATCGTTTCACAAGATACGACCTATTATGGAAAAGACTTGAACGATGGAACGAACCTCTATCAACTACTCACAAGATTGTCAGGGTTGAAAAAGCTTCGCTGGCTCAGGCTTTTTTATAATTATCCTATTGGCTTTAATGACAATATAATTAAGCTTATGGCCAATGAAGAAAAACTCGTGAAATATGTTGATATCCCTATTCAACATGCAAGCGATCATATGCTCAGGCTTATGCGCCGAGGGGTTCATAAAAAACAAATGCTCGAACTTTTTGAAACTATTAAAAAAGAAATACGCGATGTATTCTTGAGAACTACGATTATCGTAGGCTTTCCCGGGGAGACAGACGAGGATTTCGAAGAGCTCTGCAATTTTATAGAAGAAATTAATTTTAATTACATTGGAGTATTTAAATATTCAGATGAAAAAGATTCTCATTCATATACGCTTCCTCATAAAGTTTCCTCGCACATAATTGACGAACGTTTTGATTATATTATGAAAAAATCGCAAAAAATCGCACATACACATAACAAAAATTTAGTAGGAAAAAAATTCGAGGCAATTATTGAAGAAAGACAAGACGAAAAGATTAAGGGAAGAATATCTGGCCAAGGTCGAGAAGTTGATGGCATTACGTATATTCTGGGAACAGCGTTTAAGCCAGGGAAATTTCTCGATGTACAAATACAAAAAGGCTTGGAATATGATTTAATTGCAGAAGCTTATTAATGGAGTGGTAATGTTTGATATATTGAAACAGGGGTTTTCAAACGCAAAATTGAAATTACAGGGCAAGGCTCAAATTTCTGAAGCCGTGATTGATGAGGCTTGTGTTGATATTAAGACATCGCTTCTTGAAGCAGATGTAGAGTTTTCGGTTGTTAAGAAATTTCTGAGTAGAGTACGGCAAAAAGCATTGGGTGAGATTGTTAATGTAAGCATTCGCCATAACAATCAAAAGATAAGAATTACTCCTCATGACCATTTTATTAAAATATGTCAGGGTGAATTACAGGATCTCATGGGGCCCCTCGATTCATCGCTCAATATTAACGGAGCAAAGCCAACTGCTATTATGGCTGTTGGATTACAGGGCTCGGGGAAAACAACTACCTGTGCAAAGCTTGCAAAGTTTCTGACCGCTCAGTCAAAAAAGGTACTCTTAGTTGCGGCTGATACGTCACGACCTGCTGCTCGTGAACAGCTTAAGACCCTTGGATCACAAATTAATGTGCCTGTTTTTACCGATCTCGCTCTTCCACCCGTAGAAATTGCTCGGCAATCAATCGCATATGCACAAGAACGAGCTTTCGATGTCATTATCATTGATACTGCGGGAAGAGTAACGATCGATACGACACTCATGAATGAGTTGACACAAATTGAATCAGCCGTTAAGCCTCAGGAAACATTGCTTGTTTGTGATGCAATGATTGGACAAGAATCAGTAACAACTGCACGAAATTTTTCAGAAAGAGTTTCATTAACAGGATTTATCTTAACAAAGCTTGATGGAGACACTCGAGGTGGTGCGGCATTATCGATTAAAGAAGTTACGGGAACGCCTATTAAATTTATTGGAATCGGTGAATCTTTGACTGGACTTGAAGAATTTAGGCCAGAAGGATTTGCATCTCGAATTTTGGGATTTGGAGATATTGTTTCTTTAGTTAAAGACTTTGAGAAAGTCGTTGATGAAAAGCAGGCAGAAGAAGATGCCCAAAAATTACTGAGAGGCGAATTTACTCTCAATGATTTCCTAGCCCAGGTAAAAATGATTAAAAACCTCGGTCCAATTCAAGATGTTTTTGAAAAAATTCCACTCATGGGAAATCTTCCTAAAGGTGCAACCGTAGATGATCAAGAATTTGTCAAAGCCGAGGCTCTTATCAATTCAATGACTGAAGTGGAACGAGAGCATCCCAATATGATTATCGGCAAACGACTTGAACGCATAGCCCGAGGTGCAGGAAGAAAAGTCTATGATGTTCAAGAGCTCTTAAGAAAATACTTTATGATGAGAAAAATGCTTGGTGGAATCGGCTCGGGGATTGGCGGAAAACTCAAAGGTCTTAGAAAATTACAAAAAATGACAGGCCTGAATCTCCATGGAATGAAAGAAGAGTTTAAATCAATCAACTTACCTAAACCAGAAGTTCATATTTTATCTGACGAAGAAAAAAGAAAGCTACGAAATAAGAAAAAACGGGATAAGAAAAAAAAGAGATAACACGTCAAAGCAAAAAAGCTGTT
>CAZRKD010000005.1:11969-22485 GCA_964600515.1 uncultured bacterium | reverse complement strand
AGAGAAGGTGGACGAACCGTTGGTGCTGGTGTTGTTAGTGATATTATTGAATAGGAAGGAGAATTGATCACGGATAACTGATCATGGATCTTTGTTCGAGAATTTTTTAACCATGACCAGTGATCCAAGATCTGCGATCGAATAATATGGAAATGGAAAACCAAAAGATACGAATAAAACTTAAAGCATACGATTGTAAGCTTCTCGATCAATCAACGCTTGAGATTGTTAATACGGCGAAGAGGACAGGAGCGCATATTATTGGTCCGATACCTCTTCCGACAACGATAAATAAATATTGTGTTCTTCGATCTCCTCACGTTGATAAAAAATCTCGTGAACAATTTGAGATACGAACACACAAAAGATTGATTGATATAATGGAACCGACTCAGCAAACAATTGATTCTCTGATGAAGCTTGATTTATCAAGCGGTGTTGATGTTGAAATCAAAATATAATGGGTAGAATGAGCGATGTTAAAATTAACTGTTTTTGATCAAAAAAATACACAAACGGGAACTGTTGAATTACCGGAAGCAATTTTTAATGTTGAACCAAAGAAAGATGTTATTCATGCGGTAGTTCGTGCTCACTTAAATAAAAAGCGTGCAGGAACAGCAACGACAAGAAATAGAAAGCTTGTTCGCGGTGGAGGCAAAAAGCCGTTTCGTCAAAAAGGAACAGGTCAAGCTCGACAAGGTTCAACGCGATCGCCGCTTATGCCCGGTGGAGGAGTTGTTTTTGCAAAGAAACCAAAAGATTGGTCTATTGGTTTAAATAAAAAAGTACGACGTCAGGCTTTATATCAGATGCTTAGTTCTAAAACAAAAGAAAATAAGATTACGGTAGTTGATACAATTGCTTTTAATGAGGCGAAAACAAAACATGCACTGGCTTTGTTTAAGCAATTAGGTGTTGGCGATAGATCAGTTCTTGTCGTTGATGAGGTAAATAAAAATTTGCAACTATCATGCAGAAATTTACCAAGCGCAAAATATCTACGAGTCGATAGCCTTAATGTATATGATTTATTAAAATTTGAACATTTAATTATCAGTAAGAAAGCATGTGACATGCTCTCTCATACTAAGATGGATAAGTAAGCTATGGATAAAACGATTTACGCAGCTCTAAAAAAACCACTCATTAGTGAAAAAGGAACTGTGGCAAAAGAAAAAAATAATCAATACGTATTTGAAGTAGATAAAAGAGCATCGAAATATGAGATTAAAAAGGCAGTTGAACATTTTTTTACGGTTAAAGTAGCTAAAGTTAATACGGCAATCTTTCAGGGTAAAATAAAACGAGTTGGGAAATCATTTGGAAAACAATCAGGATGGAAAAAGGCAGTTGTGACGCTGAAAGAAGGAAATGTAATTAACTTTTTTGAAGGTGTATAATATATGGCGATTAAAAGTTTTAGACCAATAACTCCTGCACGAAGATTTTTTCAGGTAAGTGATTTCCAAGAAATCACGAAGAAGTCTCCTCATAAAGCTTTAACACGCTTTCTTTCTAAGACAGGAGGAAGAAATTCCTATGGCCGAATTACATCTCGCCATATTGGTGGTGGACATAAACAAAAATATCGTATGATAGATTTTATTCGAACAAAATCTAAGGTTTCTGGACGAGTAGCATCGATTGAATATGATCCGCATCGTAGCGCACGTATTGCATTAGTTAATTATAAAGATGGAGATAAGAAATATATCCTTGCACCACTTGGGCTTCAAGTAGGAGATATGATTAACTCTGGTAATGAGGTTGAAATAAAACCTGGGAATACATTGCCACTAAAGTATATTCCGTTTGGTACATTTATACATAATATTGAAATGAATATTAATGGTGGAGCAAAGCTCGTGCGATCTGCGGGGACATTTGCTGAAGTTATGGCTCGGGATGGCGATTATGCTCATGTGAGGCTTCCATCGGGAGAAGTGCGATTACTTCATGTAGATTGCAAGGCAACGATAGGCCAAGTTGGAAATGTAGAGCATAATACACTATCGATTGGAAGTGCAGGGCGAAAGCGCTGGATGGGAAGACGTCCGCATGTTCGCGGTGTTGCCATGAATCCTGTCGATCACCCTCATGGCGGCGGTCAGGGAAAAACTTCGGGTGGAAGGCATCCAGTAACTCCATGGGGCGTTTCTACGAAAGGATATAAAACCCGCAATAATAAACGAACGAATAAATTTATCATTAAGAGGAAAAAAGGAAAATAATATGAGCCGGTCTCTAAAAAAAGGACCTTTTGTCGATGCACATGTAATGAAAAAAGTGACTGAGGTTACTACGACAAAAAGTAAAAAAATAATTAAAACATGGTCTCGAAGATCAATGATATTACCTGATTTTGTGGGTATTACTTTTGCGGTACATAATGGTAAAAAATTTATTCCCGTATATGTGACTGAATCAATGGTCGGGCATAAGTTAGGTGAATTTTCGCCAACAAGAATTTTTTATCAACATTCAGGTGATAGAAAAACAGGCGAAGAAGGCGCAAAGGCACCGGCAGGAGCTCCGGGGCAAGCAGCTCCAAAGGCACAACAAGTTAGTGAGAAAAAATAACTATGGATATTATTTCACGGACACGATTTATACGAATTTCGCCACGAAGAACTCGATTAGTTGCGAATCTCATTCGCGGTAAGGGAGTTGAAGAGGCGGTAACTATTTTATCGTATACCCACAAAAGAGCAGCACGCGTTTTACAAAAGACACTTCATGCTGCTTTAGCTGATGCAAAGGTAAAGAGGAGCGTTGATATTGATTCATTAAGAATTTCTGAGATTCGTATTGATGGCGGCCCTGTTGCAAAGCGTTTTTTACCGCGAGCAATGGGTAGAGCAACACAAATTCGACATAGAACGAGTCACGTATTTTTAAGATTATCAGAAGATTAAGTAGGAGGTTATTTTGGGGCAGAAGGTCAATCCAATAGGATTTAGATTAGGCATATATAAAACGTGGAATTCAAAGTGGTTTGCAGAGAAAGATTATAAAGAAATGCTCCATGAAGATTTACGGTTACGGCGTTATTTTAAAAAGACGCTGTATCATGCAGGAATTGCAAAGGTTGAAATAGAACGCCCGACATTAAAGAATTTAAAGATTAATTTGTTTACAGCAAAACCTGGACTTGTCATCGGTAAGAAGGGTATAGGAATTGAAAATCTCAAAGCAGATATTCAGAAAATGGTGAACAAAGATATCTTTGTTAATATTAAAGAAGTAAGACGTCCTGATATTGAAAGTCAGCTTGTTGCTGAGAATGTTGCTATGCAGCTCGAAAGACGAGTATCGTTTCGGAGAGCAATGAAAAAAAATATTACGAGCGCACTTCGGCTTGGTGCTAAGGGCATTAAAATTAGTTGCTCGGGAAAACTTGCCGGTGCTGAAATGGCTCGAGTTGAATGGTATAAAGAAGGACGCATTCCTCTTCATACACTCCGTGCGGATGTAGATTATGGTTTTGCAGAAGCGAGGACAACATTTGGAGTTATTGGAGTAAAAGTCTGGATTTTTAAAGGAGAGATTCTCTAATTATGTTAATGCCGAAAAAAACAAAATATAGAAAGATGCAAAAAGGCAGAATGCATGGAGCCGCATATAGAGGATCAAAAATTGCCTTCGGTGATTATGGGCTTAAAGCAACCGAATGCGGATGGTTGACTAATAAAGAGATTGAAGCAGCGCGAATTGCGATTAATAGGTTCATTAAACGTGGTGGAAAATTATGGATTCGCATTTTTCCTGATAAGCCATTGACAAAAAAACCTGCTGAAACGCGTATGGGAAAAGGGAAAGGTTCACCTGAAGAATGGGTGTGTGTAATAAAGCCTGGCCGAGTACTCTATGAATTAAAAGGGATTCCTTATGATCTTGCACAGGAAGCATTTAGGCTGGCATCGCATAAGCTTTCTCTTGCAACGAAAATAGTAAAAAGAGGAATAGTATAATATGAAGATAAATGAACTAAAAAACTTGACTCTTACCGAGTTACAAAATAATGAAGCAGAACTTTATCGTCAGTGTTTTGAACTGCGGTGTAAAAAAACGACAAATCAGTTGAGTAAGCCACATATGCTCAGACAAATGAAAAAAAGTATTGCGCGTGTTAAAACCGCATTACGTATGAGACAAAACGAGGGACAAAAGTAATATGGAGCCGATGACGCGAGGAAAAAGAAAAACACTCATGGGTACTGTTACGAGTAATAAAATGCAAAAAAGTGCAGTTGTAGAAGTATCGAATACCGTAAAGCATCCAAAATTTAAAAAATATATTAAAATAAATAAAAGTTTTATGGCTCATGATGAAAAAAATGAATGTGGTATTGGAGATACGGTATTAATAGAAGAAACAAGGCCTCTCAGTAAATTAAAGCGATGGAGTATTGCTCAAATTATTAAGAAGGCCGTCCTTATCGAGGAGTAAAGCGTGATTCAGATGTATACAAGACTCAATGTTGCTGATAATTCTGGAGCAAAAGAAGTAGGGTGTATAAAAGTACTCGGTGGTTCAAAGAAACGATATGCATATATTGGAGATATTATTATTGTTTCGGTGAAAGAAGCAATTCCTGAAGCGAAAGTTAAAAAAGGCGAAGTCCAAAAAGCAGTTATTGTGAGGACGAAGAAAGAATTTCGCCGAGAAGATGGTTCCTATATCCGATTTGATGATAATTCTGCGGTATTAATCAATGATCAAAAAGAACCAATAGGGACGAGAATTTTTGGGCCAGTTGCAAGGGAATTACGTGCACAAAAATTTATGAAGATAATTTCATTAGCCCCTGAAGTTTTATAAGAGAGATTACGTATGCAAACACATTTTCATATAAGAAAAAACGATATGGTAGGTATTATTGCCGGTAAAGAAAAAGGTAAGACGGGTAAAGTCCTTAAGGTCAGTACAAAGAAGCATACCGTGATTGTAGAAAAACTCAACATGATCAAAAGACATAGCAAGGCAACGCAAAAAAACCCGCAGGGAGGAATTGTAGAAAAAGAAAGTCCTATCCATGTATCAAATGTTCTTGTGTATTGTAATAAATGTAATAAACCAGTACGTGTTGGAAGAAAATTATTATCAAACGAAAATACAAAAAAAATTCGCTTTTGTAAACAGTGTGGAGAGGTTATTGATAAGATATAAATAATAAGGCATAATTTATGGCAAGAATTAAAGATAAATATAAAAAAGAAATTCAAAAGCTTCTCATAGAAGAATTTAAATATAAAAATAAAATGCAAGTTCCAATGCTCAAAAAAATTTCTATTAATATGGGAGTAGGTGAGGCATTACGTAATCCGAAGCTGATTGATAGTGTTCAAGCTGAATTGGCTGCCATTACAGGCCAAAAACCGGTGGTGAAAAAAGCTAAAAAAGCTATTGCAACATTTAAGCTCCGAAAAGGTGCTCAAATTGCATGCGCGGTAACATTACATGGAAATAAAATGTATGAGTTTTTTGATCGGCTTATCAATATTGCACTTCCCAAGGTTAAAGATTTTAGGGGACTCAGTCCAAAATCTTTTGATGGTAACGGAAATTATACGATAGGCATTCGCGAGCATATTATTTTCCCTGAGATTAATTATGATAAAGTAGAAAAAATATTAGGAATGAATATTACGATTGTAACGTCAGCAAAGACGAATGCTGAATCGTTATCGTTACTCAAATATTTGGGTGTTCCATTCCGCGATAAGTAGTATTTAAACAAAGGTATAAAAATGGCGAAAAAATCGTTAGTTGTAAAATCGAAGAGAAAACAGAAGTTTTCGACAAGGAAATATTCGCGATGTAATTTGTGTGGTAGACCACGAGCATATTTAAGAAAATTTGATATGTGTAGAATTTGTTTTAGAGCTTTAGCTTTAAAAGGTGAAATACCTGGAGTTATGAAATCAAGTTGGTGAGAATGGAGAATTGTTTATGAAAGTTACTGATCCAATAGCAGATTATTTAACAAGAATTCGAAATGCAATGCTTGCAAAACATAAGGAAGTAACTGTTCCTTATAGTAGAATTAAAGAAAGCATCTCTCGAATACTTGTGGAGCATAAGTTTTTGAGTAATTGTAGTGTTGAAAAAGAAGGTACATTAAAAACATTGCGTATTATTTTACAGTATGGGCAACAAAAAAATGCTATTACTGAGCTGAAGAGAATCAGTAAACCTGGAAGGCGTTTCTATTGTAAAGCTTCGGATCTGAAACCAGTTAAACAAGGATACGGAATAGCAATCGTTTCTACTTCTCAGGGAATTTTTGATGATACTAAAGCTCGAGAGAAAAAGATTGGTGGAGAGGTTATTTGCACCCTTTGGTAAACGTTTTACATAGAGGATAGACAATGTCACGAATTGGGAAAAAAAAGATACTTTTGCCAGAAAATGTAACGGTTACATATTCAAATAACATGGTTTCTGTTAAAGGGCCAAAAGGGAAAATAGAAAAAACATTTTCAAAAGATTTGGATATTCAAATAAAGGATAAAGAAGTAAATGTTCTTTTAAAATCAAATAATGAAGCTTTAGATGCGACGCATGGATTATCAAGAAATTTACTGAACAATATGATAATGGGAGTATCCCATGAATTTCAAAGGACCCTTACTATTGTCGGTGTTGGTTATAAAGCTGAAATAAAAGGCAAAGATATTATTTTCAATTTGGGATATTCTCATCCAATTCAATTTAAATTGCCTGATGGCATTAACTGTAAAATAGAAGATAAGCAGACGACAGTAATTTTAACAAGCGTAGATAATGAATTACTCGGTGAAATTGCTGCAAAAATTAGAGCTCTTAAACCTCCTGAGCCCTATAAGGGAAAAGGTATTAAATATAGTACGGAATTTATTAAACGTAAAGTTGGTAAATCTGGTGCTTCTGCCACTACAAAATAGGAATATAACCTATGAAAAATAGAATTGAAAAAAATAGAGTAAAAAGAAAAATTCGTATTAGAAAAAAGATTTTTGGAACTCCCGAGAGGCCAAGATTGACTATTACAAAGAGCTTGAATCATATATATGCACAAATTATCGATGATTCAGTTGGTAAGACTCTTACCGCAATGTCAACTCGAGATAAAAGTATCCGTCGTGAAAATGTATCGGGTGGAAACATTGCCGCATGTAAAAAAGTTGGAGAAGTACTTGCCCAAAAAGCTTTGTCATTAGGTATTTCGCAGATAGCTTTTGATAGGAATGGGTATGTGTATCATGGCCGTGTTAAGGCCCTTGCTGATGCGGCACGAGAAGGTGGATTGAAATTTTAAAAGGAGATTATACTTTGGCTGAAGAAAAAAATAATACAGGTGAGCTCTCTGAAAAAGTTGTTCACATAAGCCGTGTTGCAAAAGTTGTAAAAGGTGGAAGACGTTTTAGCTTTAGTGCTCTTGTTGTTGTTGGAAATAGCAGAGGCATGGTTGGTATAGGCCTTGGTAAAGCCAATGAAGTTCCTGAAGCTATTAGAAAAGGTGGAGAGCAGGCAAAACGAAGTATGGTACGTGTACCTGTGATAAATGGAACAATCCCCCATGAGATTATTGGTAGATTTGGTGCGGGAAAAGTATTCTTGAAACCTGCATCCACTGGAACTGGAGTTATTGCTGGTGGTGCTGTACGAGCAGTATTAGAAGCTGCAGGAATTCAAGATGTTCTTACCAAAAGTTTGGGTGCAACAAATCCTCATAATATTACAAAAGCAGCTCTTGAAGGCTTATTACGATTAAAAGTAACGGAGACTAGCGTAGAGCGTACAGCGGATAGCGTATAGGAGAAGAATAAAACTAAACGCTGTACGCTCTACGCTCATTGGATACATAATTATGAAACTCAAAGTAACATTAAAAAAGAGTATAATTGGAACTACGAAATTACAGCAGGAAAATTTGCGTACATTAGGAGTTACGAAATCCATAGGGAAATCGGTGAATGTTCCCAATACTCCCGATATACGCGGTAAAATTAAAAAAGTTTTACATTTAGTAAACGTTGAAGAAGTAGAGGCATAATGAAATTACATGAATTAGCACCAAAGCCAGGCTCTCGACAATCGCGAAAACGATTGGGTAGAGGCGAGGGAAGTGGCTTAGGTAAAACATGCGGAAAAGGCCACAAAGGCCAAAAAGCTCGAACAGGACATCATGGAATGCCGCGCTGGTTTGAAGGCGGTCAGATGCCAATCCAGAGACGCTTACCAAAAAGGTGCTTTATTAATATATTTAGACAACCGTATGCTATTATTAATTTAGATCAGCTTGAATCTCTGCCCGATAATACAACTATTGATTTGAATTATCTTAAATCAATTGGCTTAATTAAAAAAAGGTTTAGCTCTTATAAGGTACTTGGCAATACACCATTAAAACAGCGCTTAAACTTCAAAACAAATAAAATTAGTGCTGCGGCTCGTAAGGCTATTGAAAAAGCAAAAGGTTCGATTGAAATTGTTTTATAGATTGCTTTTTAGTGTTCTTGAGTGAGATTCAATTCCGGGAGGTACACGTGGCTATTCAATCTTTTGGAAATATGGCAAAGATTCCTGAGCTCAGGAATCGATTACTTTTTACCGTGTTAATGCTGGGTGTGTATCGTATTGGTATTCATGTGCCAACTCCTGGTGTTAATGGTGCAGCCATTGCTGATTTCTTTCAAAGACAATCAGGAACAATCTTTGGTCTCTTTAATATGTTTTCTGGAGGAGCTCTCGAGCGTTTCTCTGTCTTTGCATTAGGGATAATGCCCTATATTAGTGCTTCCATTATTCTTCAACTCTTAACTGTTGTTATTCCCTATCTTGATCGCTTGTCCAAAGAAGGTGAACTGGGGAGAAAAAAAATTACACAATATACTCGCTATGGAACAATACTCTTAAGTATTATTCAGGGCTTTGGTATGAGCACAGTAATAGAGAATATGGGAAATCTTTCAGGAGGACTTCCTGCGGTGTATAATCCTGGTTTTGGTTTCCGTATAATGACGGTGATTACCTTAACTTCAGGAACAGCATTTTTAATGTGGCTGGGGGAACAGATTTCTGAAAGAGGAATTGGAAATGGTATTTCCTTAATAATATTTGCAGGTATTGTTGCGCGAATGCCAGCGGCTGTTATGAATACGATTCAGGCTTTGAAAACTGAGAATATGAGCCTTTTATTTGTCTTAGGATTAGCTACTTTTATGGTTGTCATTATTGGCTTAATTATTTTCTTTGAACGAAGTCAGCGAAGAATTCCCGTTCAGTATGCAAAAAGAATTATTGGGAGAAAAATGTATGGAGGCCAAACAACGTATTTACCCTTAAAAATAAATACATCGGGAGTTATTCCTCCTATTTTTGCTTCTTCAATTCTCATGTTTCCTATGACCATTTTTAGCTTTATACCCCAAGATATATTGAGTAAATATACGTGGCTCACCTCGCTTCAGACGTCTTTAGGTTTTGGTTCATGGCTTCATAATGTTCTCTATGTTGCCTTTATAGTCTTTTTTTGCTTCTTTTATACGGCGGTTACGTTTAACCCCAATGATATTGCAGATAATATGAAACGCTATGGCGGCTATATCCCTGGTATTAGGCCAGGAAAAAAGACCGCAGAATACATAGATACTGTTTTGACAAGAATTACGGTTGGTGGAGCAATCTATATTTCACTTGTTTGCGTACTACCAAATATTCTTATTACAAAAGCAAATGTTCCATTTTATTTTGGAGGAACGGCGCTTCTCATCGTCGTCGGTGTTGCACTCGATACAATAGCTCAAATTGAATCGCATCTCTTATCGAGAAACTATGATGGGTTTTTAGGTCCGCATGGCTCGAAATTTACGGGGAGAAAAGGATAGTATTGTGAATCTTATTTTACTTGGCCCTCCGGGCAGCGGAAAAGGAACGCAAAGTAAATTCATCGAAACATCATATAACCTCAAACAAGTATCTACAGGCGAATTATTTAGAAGTGCAGTGAATAATAAAACTGAGCTCGGGGCTAAAGTGCAGAAGTTCATGAGTAATGGAAGTCTTGTGCCCGACGATCTTACCTTGGATATTGTACTCGAGAGTATGAGGGCGATACAAAAATCATGTAGCGGTTTTATTTTTGATGGTTTTCCTCGAACACTACCACAAGCACATGGTTTACATGAAAAGGGAATTAATATCAAATTAGTTATCAATTTTATTATTGATGAATCAAAAGTTTTAGAGAGACTTTCGAGTAGAAGAATCTGTCCAACCTGCAAAAAAGAATACAATCTCAAATTTAATCCCCCAAGAACCGATGAGATCTGTGATACCTGCCAAGGAAAACTTGCAATACGACACGATGATTCACCGGTTATTATAAAAAAAAGAATCGAAGATTATGACATGGTTACACGAAAATTAATCACCTATTACCACAACCAAAAAATACTCTGCGATATTGATGCCGGTCTTCCCATTGAAGAGGTACGCCTTGAAATCAAAAATATTCTCGATCCGCTG
>CAZRKD010000005.1:0-11869 GCA_964600515.1 uncultured bacterium | reverse complement strand
GGGAAAGGTGCCATCCACGAATTCGATAGAAAAGGTACAAGCATATTTTTGATTGACACATTTCTATATATATGGAAGTTATCAAGAATATATTATTTTCTACTCCACTTCTTCTGGTGTTAGATGTGTTATTGGAGTATTCACATACATAGCTCAGCGATACTTAAATTATTAAAAAAATTAAACGTGCAAAAAGAGCCGCAGTTCATCATGCACTTCAACGATTAAGAAATCTTCACGTAACACATAGAGTACATAAACTAATCCTTGCAATGTATATCCATTTCTATATACTCGCCAAGAATTGTTTATATGGTTTATATACGAAATAACGACGAAATAAATAAATTACGTGCGTGTAATATTTTAGTTGTCGAAGTGTTAAATGCACTCGAATCACTCGTAAAAGATGGTGTATCAACATATGATCTTGATCGATTTGCGGAAGAAATGGTAATTAAAAAGGGCGCAAAGCCAGCTTTTAAAGGCTATAGAGGATTTCCTGCTTCTGTTTGTATTTCGATTAATAGTGAAGTAGTTCATGGCATTCCATCGAAGAAAAAGATTATTAAAAATGGCGATCTTGTGAGTATTGACTTTGGTGTGTATATGCATGGCTATTACGGCGATTCAGCGCGGACTATCGGAGTTAATACTATATCTAGTGAAGCAGAGGAACTTATGCGAGTTACCCGCGAAGCACTTGATTTAGGTATTCTTGAGTGTAAAGTAGGAAATCGATTGGGAGATATTTCATCGAGTATTGAAGAACATGCAAAAAAACATAGCCTTTCTGTTGTACGTGAATTTGTTGGACATGGCATAGGAAGAAGCCTTCATGAGGATCCACAAATCCCCAATTATGGAACTCGTGGCAGTGGATTATTGTTGCAAAAGGGAATGGTATTTGCTATAGAGCCGATGTTCAATATAGGTACGGAAAAAGTACGTATTGAAGATGATGGATGGACGGCTGTTACACTTGATAATAGCCTTTCAGCGCATTTTGAACACTCAGTCGCGATTCTAGAGAAAGGTCCATTTATATTGAGTAAAGTATAAATGATAATTACAAATGCCTAAAGACGATTTTTTAGAAGTAACCGGAACAGTGCTCGAGACGTTGCCCAATGCGATGTTTCGCGTAGAACTAGAAAATGGGCATAAAATATTAGCTCATATTTCGGGTAAGATGAGAATGCATTTTATTAAGATACTACCGGGGGATAAAGTTAAACTTGAAATCTCACCTTATGACTTGACTAAGGGTAGAATAACATATAGGGTATAGCCTTTTTATAATATTATAAGGAGCTTCTCGTGAAGGTTCGATCTTCGGTAAAAAAAATTTGTAAAAAATGTAAAGTTGTACGCCGTCAAGGTGTTGTTCGAATAATTTGTGATATCCCGAAACATAAACAACGACAAGGATGAGAATGATATATGGCACGAATTGCAGGTATAGATTTACCAAAAGATAAAAGAATAGAAATAGCCCTTACTTATATTTATGGTGTAGGTAAAAAAATATCACGAGATATATTACACAAAGCTCAGATAGATATTAATAAAAGAACTCATCAATTATCAGAGGATGAAGTAGCAACAATTCGAAAGGTTATTGATGATGGATATAAAGTAGAAGGTGATTTACGTCGGGAAGTGACGGGAAATATTAAACGTCTGATGGATATTGGGTCTTATAGAGGGTTACGACATCGAAGAAAATTACCGGTACGAGGCCAACGCACGCATACCAATGCGAGGACAAGAAAAGGTCCGCGAAAGATGGTTATTGCTGTTCGTAAGGCCCCAACCCCTGGAGCATAAATAACATGGCAGAAGAAAAAGTTCAAAAAGTAGAACTCGAAGAACATAAAGAAAAAGCTGTTAAAAAGAAGAAAGAAAAAAAGAATGTTGCAAATGGAATAGTACATATTCATGCATCGTTTAATAATACTATTATCACTATTTGTGATGTAGCAGGAAATACTATCTCTTGGGGAAGTGCGGGGACACAAGGATTTAAAGGATCTCGAAAGAGCACTCACTTTGCCGCACAACTTGCAGCCGAAACTGCAGGTCGAAAAGCTATGGATCATGGTATGCGGGGAGTTACAGTACTGGTTAAGGGCCCTGGGGCAGGTCGAGATGCTGCGTTACGGGCTTTACAATCAGTTGGCTTTAAGATTAATTTGATTAAAGATGTAACGCCTATTCCTCATAATGGCTGTAGACCACCAAAGCGAAGAAGAATTTAATACAGAAAGGGAATAAGAGTGGCAAGATATACAGGACCAGTTTGTAGATTATGTAGACGAGAAGGAATGAAATTGTTCTTAAAGGGAACTCGTTGTTCTACTGAGAAATGTGCAATTGAAAGAAGAGGATATGCTCCTGGACAGCATGGAAAAAAGAAAGGAAAATTGACTGATTATGGTGTACAATTACGTGAAAAACAAAAAGTAAAGCGTATGTACAATCTTTTGGAAGATCAGTTTCGTTCATATTTTTATGATGCTGCACGCACCAAAGGTATTACTGGTGAAGAGCTTTTAACATTACTTGAAAGAAGGCTTGATAATACGGTGTATAGAATGGGTTTTGCTACGTCTCGTAGAGAAGCACGACTCTTAGTTAAACATAATCATATTTTAGTTAACAATAAGAAGGTAAATATTCCTTCATATCTTGTGCGTACTGAAGACATTGTATCTGTTGAAGAAAAAAGTAAAAAAATGGTTGTTATTGAACGAGCACTCGAACAAGCTGAAGCAAATGGAATACCGGCATGGTTTGAAATGAATAAACAAAATTTTTCATGCAAAGTAATTGCATATCCAAAAAGAGAAGAAATTACTGTGCCTATTAAAGAGCAACTCATTGTAGAATTATATTCAAAATAGTTTATTACGTAGGAGAAGTCATATGTATAGAAATTGGACAGAGCTTATTAAACCTAAAGGGGTAAAGATCGACGAAGAATCATTCTCTGATTTTTATGGGAAATTTGAGATTAAGCCTCTCGAAAGAGGATTTGGAACTACGCTTGGAAATTCTCTCCGAAGGGTACTTCTCTCGTCTTTACAAGGTGCTGCTATTACCAGCGTAAAGATTGAGAAAGTGCTCCACGAGTTTTCAACGGTAAAAAATGTTCGAGAAGATGTAACTGAAATTATTCTCAACCTTAAAGAAATAGATATAAAACTTAGTGATAAACAAAATGCTTTTCTACAGTTACATGTTACATCGCATAAAGGAGAAAGAAAAGTAACTGCAAAAGATATTACGTCTGTTAATGGAGTAGAAATCTTAAACCCTAATCAGCATATTGCAACTCTCTATGATGAGGCTGAATTAAAAATGGAAATGCACGTCAAGTTGGGAAATGGATATGTTCCTTCTGAAAAAAATCGTGAAACCCTTGAAGATATTAGTGCTATCGCTCTTGATGCCGCCTTTTCACCTATTAAAAAAGTAAACTTTCAGGCCTCTGATACACGTGTTGGTCAAAATACCGATTATGATAAACTTACGCTTGAAATTTGGACGAATGGTTCAGTTAAACCAGATGATGCTCTTGCGTATGCTGCTAAAATATTAAAAGAACAATTTACAGTATTTATCAATTTTGAAGAAGAAAATTTAGATGTACCACAAGAAGATACAAAAACTAAACGAAGCTCAAAACAAAATGAATATTTAAATAAACGAGTTGATGAACTTGAGTTATCGGTACGTTCAGCTAATTGTCTTCAGAATGCAGATATTAAATATATTGGTGAATTAGTTCAAAAAACTGAGTCAGAGATGCTCAAGACTAAAAACTTTGGAAGAAAATCGTTAAATGAAATTCGAGAAATCTTAACTGAAATGGGCCTCAATCTTGGGATGAAGATTTCAGACTGGAAAGCTCCAAAACAAGAAGCTGAAGAATAAGGACTAAGCATATGAGACATCGAAAAGGTGGATTTCAATTAGGGCGAACAAAAGAACATAGAAAGGCTCTCCTGAAGAATATGTCAATTGCGCTCATAGCGAATGAAAAAATTCGTACGACACTTCCTAAGGCGAAATTACTAAGAAGAAATGTAGAAAGGCTTATTACATTAGGAAAACGTGGAACCTTACATGCTCGAAGGCTTGCAGCAAGCTCTGTGGTTCATAAAGAGACAGTGAAAAAACTTTTTTCTGATTTACAGACTCGTTATGCGGCTCGTAATGGTGGCTATACCAGAATCATTCGCTTAGGAAAACGAATTGGCGACGCTGCTTCTATGGCAATCATTGAACTTGTCGATCGAGTAGAAGTCGTGAAAGAGCCTAAGGCAGAACAAAAGAAAGAAGAATCTCCAAAAGCATCGTGAAGTATTCTATTCTTTTTTTTCTCACCATTCTTATTTTTTCTTGTACCAAAGAAATAGATAAACCACAATCACGAAATAGAATCGAAAAACCCGAAGTAGGCTTTTTTGCCCCAGATTTTTCCATGCTTTCACTTGATGGAAAAAAGATTTCATTGTCTGATATTACGAGCGATATTATAGTGCTCAATTTTTGGTTTACGGGATGTCCTCCCTGCATAGAGGAATTACCTCATTTGAAAGCATTACAAGAAAACAATAACCCAGAAAAATTACGTGTTATTTTACTCGCAGCTGATTCACAAAAAAATGTAGAGCGTTTTATTAATAATTTATATAGGGCTCCTTTAGTTGCGCTCGATATAGATGATGCTGCAAAAAAATATCATGTAGAGAAATTCCCTGAGACATTTATTCTGAATAAAAAACGAATTATCATTGATAAATATGAAGGTTACCAAGCGTGGAGTTCTCCTCAATTGAACAAATATTTTCAATCATTATTTGCTCAGTAGGGTGTATATATTTTTTCATCTTGAATTTCGACTGCAATAATTGTAGTTTACAATTTCTTAAATTAATTTGAGGTATTATGGGCGTTGAGCTAATTGGACAGGAATGTGAAGTTCTCAATGAAAAGCCATTGGTTATAAAAAACGTAAAAGATTATTTTCATATTCATTCCTATGGCGGGCTATCAAAATTTTTTATGAGCTTACGAGAAGCAAAGCTCTTAGGAACTCGCTGTGCAAATAAATCATGTGCAAAAACAGGCATTTGGCTGCCACCGCGAGTGAACTGTCCTGATTGCCTCACGCAGATGGAATGGGTAGAAGCTCCACAGATTGGAGAAATTTATACTCATACTACCGTTGAATATCCGGGAAGTAATTTTAAATTATCAACGCCATGTCCACTTATCTCCGTTTCAATTCCCGGCGTTTGCACAAAGATGATGTCATATCTCAAAGAAGGCAAACCAAAAATTGGCATGAAAGTTAAAGCATGGTTTCGAACTGGTAAACCAACGAATACCATATTAGATCTTGCATGGATTCCCCTCGAAAAATGAATTGGGTTCCAACTAAAGAAATAATTGCACAAAGTAATCTCAAGTATTTGATGGATTTTATTAGGTGCCACGCTACTCGTGATCAAAATAGTGCATGTACTTTTTTGACCGCGAGTAGCGTGGCACCTTCTGTCCAAGAACTCCATTCTTGGTCAGTCAAAAATTTTCAAGCATTTTGGGAGTATTCGATTGAGCGGCTTGGCATTGTTTTTCAAGAGCCGTATAAAAAAATATGTAATCTCGACAAGGGAATTGAAAATGTAGAATGGCTTCCCGGAGCTCGATTTAATATTGTCGATAGCTGTTTCAAAAAAGAAAATTATGATTCGCTTGCAATTATTGAATCTTTTAGGGAAGAACGTATTACATTTACCTATGAAGAATTAGAAACATACGTCAATCGCTTTGCGCAAGGCCTTGTACGCCATGGTTTAAAAAAAGGTGATGCCATTGCAATTTGTATGCCCATGACGTGGCATTCAGTTGTTGCCTATTTAGGAATTATAAAAGTTGGTGGCATTGTCGTTTCTATTGCCGATAGCTTTTCTGCTGATGAAATGAATGTTCGATTCGAAATCACGAAGCCCAAGGTTGTACTTACCATGGATTATCTATATCGAGGTGATAAGACGTATGCTCTTTATGAAAAATTACAAAAGACTTCTATTCCATGCATTCTTGTTATTACAACAGATCGAGAAACTAAACTTCGTCCGCAGGACCTCGCGTGGGATCATCTTTTAAATAATTATGCGAGTGTGACTTCATATGCCGCTACTTCTGATGATATAATTAATATTCTTTTTTCATCGGGTACAACGGGCGAACCAAAGGCAATTCCATGGACTCATGCAACGCCGATAAAATGCGCTACCGATGCGCATTGGCATCATGATCTTCATCCCGGCGATCGATTTACGTGGCCAACAAATCTTGGCTGGATGATGGGGCCATGGCTTATTTTTGCAACGCTGATCAACAAAGCAACAATGACGTTGTATTGCGATATTCCAACAGATAAAAAATTTGGTGAGTTTATTCAAAATGAGGAAGTTACCCATCTTGGCCTTGTTCCAAGTTTGGTAAAAGCTTGGCGAGCAAGTAAATGTATGGAAGAACTGAATTGGCAAAAAATAAAATTATTGAGTTCAACCGGTGAATGTTCAAATGCATCGGATATGACATATCTCATGTCATTAGCTGGTAATAAACCTATAATTGAATATTGTGGCGGAACCGAAATTGGTGGTGGATATATTACGAGTACGATTATTGAACCAAATATAGCTGCTGCATTTTCTACGCCCGCGCTTGGCCTTGATTTTGATATACGCGACGAAGAAGGAAATATAGCAACAAATGGAGAAGTTTTTATTACAACACCATCACTAGGTTTATCGCAAAAATTGCTCAATCGAGATCATCATGAAGTTTATTTTGAGGGAACACCGGCTCCGCATTTGCGTCGTCATGGAGATCAGATTGAAAAACTTCAGAATGGCTATTTTCGTGTACAAGGCCGCGTTGATGATACGATGAATTTAGGTGGAATAAAAGTAAGTTCAGCCGAAATTGAACGAGCATGCGGAGGCATTCAAGAAATTAAAGATATTGCTGCAATTGCCATTCCTCCAATTGAAGGTGGACCAAGCGAGCTCGTTTTGTATATTGTTCCAAGGAATGAATTGGGCAAAACATTTTTTTTACAAAAATCACAAGATGCGATTCGCAATAATTTAAATCCCTTGTTTAAAGTATCTGATGTGGTATTAATTGAAGCATTACCGAGAACTGCCTCAAATAAGATTATGAGAAGAGAATTAAGGAGGAACTATGGATTGGTCAAAGATGATTTCTAAAATAAAAGGTCTTTCAGAAAAAGACCGCCAGATGATTGAAGAAGCAGATCAAATGATCGGCCCAGATCCCAATGAAATGGGTCCGATAAAGAATCTTTTCTGGGGAAGAATTCGTGATGATTTAATTTTTCCTTACCCTGAATTAAATGAAGAAGAAAAGAAAAAAAATAAACCGTTACTTACGCAACTCGAGGCATATTTAAAAAACGAACATCCAAGTGTGCAAATTGATACGAATGAAGAAACCCCAGAATGGGTTTTGAAACGTCTTTTTGATATGGGTGTAATGGGCATGACGATTAGTAAGGAATATGGCGGCCTTGGCTTAGGAGTCACGAGTTATAATCAGGTATTGCAGCGAATAGGAGCACGATGTGCTTCAACAGCAGTCATCGTATCAGCTCATCAATCCATTGGTTGTAAAGCACTTATGCTCTATGGTACTTCCGAACAAAAAAGAAAATATTTGCCAATGCTTGCAACAAAAAGCCTTTCCGCATTTTGTCTTTCTGAGCCAAATGTTGGATCTGATGCCGCTGGGCAAGAGACAACATATACTGAATCGAATGATGGAAAATATTTTATTTTAAATGGAGAAAAAAAATGGGCAACATCAGGTGCTCTTGCAGCTATGTTTACGGTTATTACGCGTAAGCAAGATGCAAAAGCTACGAAGAAAGTTTTTTCTGCTTTTATTTGCACACCGGATATGGAAGGAATTGATATATTTGAAAAGAATCGCAGCAAGTGTGGTATTCGCGGGACATGGCAAGCTCGGATTCGTTTTACGAATGTTCGAGTTCCAAAAGAACATCTTTTATGGGAAGAAGGCAAGGGTATTCATATTGCTTTAGGATGCCTTAACTATGGTCGTTGTACGCTATCAGCTGGAATCCTAGGAAATGCGCTCACATGCCGTGATCAAGCTGTGAAATGGGCAGAAACGCGATTTCAATTTGGTCGGCCTTTATCTGATTTTCAATTAATACAAGAAAAGCTTGCGCGTATGTCAGCGTTCACCTATGCAATGGATGCAATGTTATATATGACGACCGGCATGCTTGATCGCAAGGATACCGATATCATGGTTGAAACTGCTGCATGCAAAGTGTTTTGTTCAGAAATCGGCTGGCGAGTAATTAATGATTCAGTCCAAATTATGGGCGGCGATGGATACATGACTGAGAACGAATTAGAGCGCGGTTTTCGTGATAGCCGCATTTATCTCATTGTTGAGGGTGCCAATGAAGTTATGCAAACCTTTGTTTTTGCCTATGGCGGAAAACAGCTTTTTGAGTATTTCCTTGCATTGATGTGGGATCCGGAACAGAGCTTTGGTGAGAATATAGCCAACCTTCTCAAAAGAATGACGAATGGAAAAGTTTTACAGCAAGGAATTGCATTTCTTGCAGAAGTATTTTTAAAAATAAAACCAAAAAGACCAGAACTTACTAAACTCCATTCATCATTATCTCATTACTCCAAACGCTTTAGTATACTCACCCAAGAACATAGCTATCATTTTAAAAAAATGATTATCAAACATCGTGAATCATTAATTACTAAACAAGTTGTGCAAGCACGGATTGCTGATGTGGCTATTTGGCTCCATGCATATATGTGTACGCTTTCAAAATTAGATATGCAGCTGCGCAAAGATGAAAGCGGCGTTGCTTTTGAACGCGATAAAGCAGCAGCATTACATTTTTTTGATCTTGCAGAACGAGAAATTAGAACGCGATTTGATAGTCTCTATTACAACGCTGATAAGACACTCGACGACGCAGCAAAAAAAACGATGAACTATACGGACACATTACCTAATAGTGATTTTATTATTCATCAAAAATCTCCCAACGCAAAAGGCACCGGCCGCAAGCCGGTGAAGGAATTTGTAAAACAGTTTTTGGGTGGAAAAAAGGATACTCAAGATGTGAAAGTGCAAGCGAAAGAGAGAGAAGAGAATGAAAATCAAAAACACTTACAATAGAAAACTATGTGGCATACTAACGTTGATTTTTTCTACTATTATGATTTTTTCATGTGGAAAAGCCGATAGTACTGCCGAAAGTAGCTCTGATTCAGATTCAGAGCTCTATGAAGAAACAACTACCTCAGATCTTGTTTCATACCAAGACACAGATACTACCTATGAACCAGCGGCGAATAGCCCTCATGGAGATTTTAAATTAAAATTCAATGATGTTGCTGTTTCAGCATTTGATTCTTCGGGCCGTCTGCCCACAGACGGAACATTTCCGGATGGTTCATTGGTTGTGAAAGAAGTTCAGTCGAATGGTACTCTTTCACTCTATGCAATCATGAAGAAAGATTCAAAATCGAGTGTCGCTGGTAACGGTTGGCTTTGGGCAGAATATGATACTGATGGAACAGTTCTTTCAAGTATCAATGGCAAAGGATCTTCTTGTATTTCTTGCCATTCCCAATCCCCTCATCGAGATTATACACGATCGTTTGATTTGCATTAGATAAGTCAATTATAGAAGTGACCCCGACCAAATGACTTCATAAGTTGGTCTGCACCTTTTAAAACAAATGACTTCATAAGTTGGTCTGCACCTTTTAAAACACTTAATTTATTGAAAGTTATAAAGAAAGGATTAAATAGTTGAATAGTTAGATTGGTGAAGATTTACTTCTCCGTCAGTAATTCAAAGTATTTCACAAATGCACGTACTCCTCCATGGATTTGTTCCCAGGCAAAGGATTCATCAGGACCGTGATAGCTGTCGGCAGGCAGAGAAAGACCCATAAAAAGAATTGGTTTTTTCAAAATTTTGTCCATGGAAACAACAGCTCCAATTGATCCACCTTCGCGAACTTCTGCAGGCATTGTTCCGAAGGCAAATTCAAGAGCCTTTTTTACTTTTGATCTGAGTGGACTCTTTGTTGGTGCTTGATATGGCTCAAGCGCAGCATCGAGGAGCATTTCTACATCGGGATTAAGTTTTTTTATGTAGGCTTGGATCAAGTCAAATATTTCATGACAATTTTGTCCCGGAAGGAGCCGTAGGCTAAGTTTTGCTTCAGCCTCAGGTGGGATAATTGTTTTAACGCCGGCATCTTGATACCCTCCCGCAATACCATGAACTTCAAATGTTGGCATTGCCCAAATACGCGACATAACTTCTTGTGGATCATTATAGCGTAGTGAAGTTAATCCATGAGCTTTTTTGAAATTCTCAACTGAAAATCCAGAACGCAAAAATTCTTCTTTTGTTTCGCTCGATGGAGGTGTCCATGTTTTCTCGAAACCGGGGATAGTAATTTCGCCGGTCTTTGCATTGAAGCATTTTGAAATTATATCACATAATTCAGCAATAGGATTTCGAGCAGCTCCACCGGTTAATCCTGAATGAACGTCTTTTGCCCCTGTTTTGAGTCTCAAAAGAAACATGAGTCCACCGCGAAGTCCCATGGTTACCGATGGTTTTCCCCTATCAACCCAAATGGTATCCGATACGAGAATCGAATCAGCTTTAATATCATTTTTTGCTTTTTCAAGAAATTCCTTGAAATTTTGACTTCCAATTTCTTCTTCGAGTTCCCAAATAAATTCGATATTAATCGGTAGCTTTAATGCATTTGCAACTTTAGCAGCCCAAAACGCAGTCATTGCAGGGCCTTTATCATCAGTTGTTCCTCGAGAATAAAAACGCCCCTGATGTTCAGAAAAGGTAAAAGGTTCGCGAGTCCATCCATCTTTACCTTTTGATGCAGGCTGAACATCGAGATGATTATAGATTGCAACAGTAGGAGCATTATCGGCATAATGAAAATGTCCAAAGACAACCGGATTGCCTTTTGTTTGATACACGGTAACTTTTGCTCCCGCCTTTTGTAAATACTCACTTGCAATCTTCACGGTTTCAAGAACATCTTTTTTATGTTCAGCATGTGAGCTAATTGAAGGGCTTTCAACGATTTTTTTATAATCAGCTAAAAATCCCTTTCGTTCTTTTTCAATAATCTCATCAATTTGTTTGAGGGTAATAGTCATAATAAACTCCTTATGTTGTATGAGCTTCATACTGCTTACAATTTTTGAGAAGTCAAACTAAAAAAGTATTTGACAAAGAAAAAATTCTCTATTATTAAAAATTTTATAATATTAATATATTCGTCTCTATGACGAAGGAGGGTTGTATGCCGATAGAAGTTAGATCGAGAGAAAAATCGCTAAACTCTAAACAAAGTATAAGCGTTTCCTTTTTTTGCCCCCTTCGGACCATTCATTGTTGTACTATTATGCTACCACGGTAGCGCACACATTTATTTCCATTACAATTAAATAGGTTACATACATTGTGAATGCGATGTTTTTCACACACGCATTATATTGTATATTTTAATTCTCGGGGTTGAGAATGGAAGCCGTTTCCCTCGTTAATAATATGGGGGAAACGGCATCGGGGTCAAAGATGAAACAAAGATTATTAGATTGGGTAAAAATAGGCATTTTAATTTTTCTTCAGACAATTGTATCTATCTATGCACATAAAGGATGAGGAATTTAGTTGGATAACACAATGTATTATTCACTTGACTTTATT
>CAZRKD010000004.1:0-24316 GCA_964600515.1 uncultured bacterium | reverse complement strand
TTTGAATTTGGACTCGCAAAAGAACGAACATCGCAAATCAATGCTTTTTTGAACCCTGAGAAAAAAAATCAGAGTTCAAAACACATCGAAAGCCCCTATCGCCGGACAAGTGATTTCATCATTAATGATCCCGAACTTTCTCGTGCCCATGCAATGATATTTCTAGGAGAATCGAAAGCTGGAATCATTGATCTTGCATCAACGAATGGAACTATTGTAGACGGAAAAAAAATCGAATCAGCCTTTCTCCATGGTGGTGAAATTATTGTTTTAGGTGAAACAGAGATTAAGTTTAGTTTTGTAGAAGATGAGTAGGGAATGGAAATTCTCAATTTACTCATAAACACTATTATAGCTCGCCCGTACGTTTTTTTTTACACACTGATAGCTCTTATTATTGCCTATTATGCACTTGGATTATTTCGCACGATCCTCTTTTGGGTACTCTCATATAGTGTTGCTTTTGTGTGCGAATATTCATCGACACGAAATGGCTTTCCCTTTGGGCTCTATCATTATATTAATAAGAATCCAAACGAACTCTATGTTTCAAATGTTCCATTGTGGGATTCGCTGTCATTTGCATTTCTTGCATTTACGAGTTTTATCATTGCGAAACTTATTACACATCAATCGGGGCGAAAAGTGTATGTTCTTTTTCTTGCCCCTGCCCTTTTGACCTTTGTTGATATCATCGTTGATCCTATTGCAAATTTGGGTGAGCGATGGTTTTTAGGAAAAATCTACTACTATGAATATCCAGGTTATTATTTTGGTGTACCTATCTCAAATTTTTTAGGCTGGTATTTTGTTGGTTTTGTAACAATAGGAATTTTTGAACTGATCACGAAAAATGAGATAAAACATGCAATAAACGTTTATAGGGCTTCGATTGTATTTTATTTCATTCTTATTCTTTTTCATATAGGAATTGCCTTTTATATTAATGAACCGCTCCTCTGTTTTGTCGACATTCTCCTCTTCATTCCGCTTGCTTACTGGATCATAAAGTCGAACATAAAAATACAAACTCCTGTTTGATTGTTGGGTACCCGATATTTAAAATCCAGACCAAAAAGATCAAGATGGCAATTGGATTAGAGATGTATACGATTCTGACATTGGAATCCATTTCAATCATTTCTCTGGTCTACCAATGTTACTAATACATCTCCACTATGGGTTGTATAGAATAATAGTGTAGGCTCTAGACCATCAAGTTTGGCTAAAATAAAAGTAACGACATTTATTAGTACGTATAAGACTAATAATTTTGCAAATATAATCAGAGAAATATATTATAGAAATTGTAAGTATCAAAATATTAGTAAAATTCATGAGAATAGAGGCGTCCGATTTACTTCAAAAGAAGGACTTAATACAATTGCATATTATGAAAAATGGATTAAACAAATTTTTTCCTTTTTTAATAAAGAGATACAAGTGATTGACCTTCATTTGATTGGACAAGGATATCTTTGTTAAAATAATGGAATCCGTATTATGATCAACATTACTATCTCAGAAAAGATAAGGAATCATTCCACGGATATCGCACTCGGGTGTATTGAATGTACAGTATGTGTAGGAGAGTCCGATAGAGCGTTAAGATCAGCAATGGGCAAGTTGATAAGTAGAATTCAAAATACGCTAACTTTAGAAACAATACATCAATTACCAAGAGTAGAAGCAGCGAGAAATTTTTATAAAAAAATAGGCAAAGATCCTTCGCGCTATCGCATATCATCTGAAGCATTATTGAGGCGAATTTATTCAAACAAAGGAATGTATTATATTAATAATGTTGTCGATATAAATAACCTTATTTCGATTGATTCACATTTTTCTGTAGGCTCATATGACGTTTCTCGACTAAAAGCCCCTCTTCAATTTTCTATAGGAGATCCGCATGAACAGTTCACCAGTTTTGGAGGTAAAATTGTTAACTTAGAAAACCTTCCTCTCTTTGATGATAGTATTGGCCCCTATGGGAGTCCTACGTGCGATTCTGATCGAGCAATTATTACAAATACTACGAATCACTTACTCATGGTGGTTATTTCATTTTCAGGTATAGAAGGTATAGAAATCTTTACTAGAGAAGCAATTACATATCTAAAAGAGTATGCATCTGCTACACATATTGAATCACGGATGATTACGTAGAGAAGATCCTCCACCACGAACGCATATCTTCAGTAATAAGTAACTCGTTTTGATCAAAAGAATAAGGCAGTACTGTTTGATGGAACTCCGTTAAACTATAGCTGAGTTCAGAATCATCGTGAACATAGCAATTTTAACCACCTATCGGCTAAAGCCGATAGAATTAAATTACAACACTGAATATGTACCTTTCTCCTCTTCATTCCGCTTGCTTACTCGATCATAAAATCGTATAGAATTGCCGATGGCTCACGAACTTGATGACATAGTACCAAAGCTTCAAAGTAAGCTCACCAAACTCTACGAGTATCTTGATATTGATACCAAAAAAATCGAAGTAGCTCGTCTAACTGAAAAGACAATCGAAGATGATTTTTGGAAAAACCAGACAGAGGCAAAAAGCATCCTAAAAAATAAAGCTCGGCTCGAAGATGAAATTAGTCAGATTGAAAAATTGAAAAGAGAATTACAGGACATTTCTGAATTCATTGATCTTGCACATGATGATGAGTCACTTATTAAAGAACTTGAAGAAAAAATAGCTACGCTCGAAAAAGATATTCATGAACTCGAGTTTCATTCAATGCTCTCTGATGCAAACGACATCAATAATGCGATCGTAAGCATAAATGCAGGAGCCGGTGGAACTGAATCATGCGATTGGGCATCGATGCTTTTACGTATGTATCTCCGCTATGCTGAACAAAAAAATTTCCGAACAGAAATTATCGATTCACTTGCTGGTGAAGGCGCTGGCTTTAAAAATGTAACATTTACGGTAACAGGCAATTATGCCTATGGATTTTTAAAGGCTGAAACTGGCGTTCATCGGCTCGTACGCATTTCTCCATTTGATGCTAATAAACGTCGGCATACATCATTTGCTTCGGTGTACGTCTATCCTGAAGTTGAGGATGACGTAGACATTGAAATTAATGAAAATGATTTACGAATCGATACCTATCGATCAAGTGGAGCTGGAGGACAACACGTAAACGTCACTGATTCCGCTGTTCGCATTACTCATATTCCAACGAATACCGTTGTCGCCTGCCAAAATGAACGTTCGCAACATAAAAATCGGGCAACGGCTATGAAGATTTTACGCGCAAAACTCTATCAATTAGAACTCGATAAAAAGAGAGTAGAACTTGCAAAAAAAGAAGGTGAAAAAAAAGATATTTCATGGGGTAGCCAAATACGATCGTATGTTTTACAACCCTATCAGCTCATCAAAGATCATCGCACCGGATATGAAGAAGGAAATATAGAGAAGGTACTTGATGGAAAGCTCGATGGATTTATTGAAAAGTTCTTGCTGGCTAAGTTATTGAAGAAATCATAACGTATGACTTCTTCATTACTTCCATCACCCCATCAATAATGAATTGGCAAGCAAGCGCGAGCAAAAATAATCCCATAATTCTACTAATCACGCGAATACCAATGCTTCCTAAATAACGTAAGAAAAATCGTGAATAAATAAGAATTATATAGGTAAGAGTTATGACAAGAATAATTGAACTTATCACTTGCACACCTTTCAAGAGCGAATCGGCTTTACTCATCAAAACAATTACTGTGGTAATAGAGCCTGGGCCTGCAAGAAGTGGCATGGCAAGGGGAATAATTGATACATCTTCAAGATGAGTTGCTTCGGCCTCTTCTTCTTCAGATGTTCGGATACGTTCGGTTCGTACATTGAGCATTGTAATACCGACCATTGCAAGAACAACACCTCCGGCAATACGAAATGCCGGTATTGTAATGCCGAAAATCTGAAAAATAAATGTTCCGGACAGTGCAAGTATAACTAAAATTAATATACTCACGACACAAGCACGAAGCGCAATGATTTTTATCTTTGAATGTGGTGCTCCCTCAACTAAGGTCATAAAAATGGGCGCACATCCAAACGGGTCAATAATGACAAAAATTGCCGTAAATGAAACGAGAAAAAAATCCATATATTATTCTCCTAAGAAAGCTACCAAAGCTTCTCTACGATTACCAATAATCAATTGTCGTTCTCGAGTTCGAATATAATAAATAATATCAAAACCTTCAAGATAGGGCATTCGTGGCAAACGCTCATCGAGAAAAAAACCATGCTGATAGCGATCATATTTTTCTATTGCTTCACGAGCATATCTTCCGTTCTCTTTAATAGTTTTTGAGATTATACTATCTCCTTGCCAGTATGATACTCTTCCAAATAATTCTCCATCATCAACATAAATATCAAATTTAGCAATATTTGTTGAATATAATTTATTTTCAAATTGAGAACATCGCGCTGCCTCACTAGTTTTTTTATACGGTTTTTCATAAATATGTACCCCATCTGAAAAATGCTTATGTGCAAATTTTCTCATATCAACGCACCAACTACTCACCATAAGTTCACGTTCTTCGAGTGAAGCATCGAGCGTTAATGGGACTCCATGAGAATGCTTCGTCTCATGAGATTCATCTTTCTGAGGCTCTTCAGAAGAAGGCTCTTCCTGCTGCCCTTTTATTTCTATAGTTTCTGCTGCTTTCGGCGTTTCTCTTTTTTCTGGCTGCGTTACTATTGGTGATTCAGGAAGATGAACAGCTGGTTGTGGCTCTTCGATCGGTATCGGCTCATGAGGCTCCACGGGTTCTGAATGTACTTCTGGCTCTTGATACAATTCTTCTTTTTCTTCCTGTTCCCCTTCTGGCTGAATAGGAATTTCTTCGGTAACAGGGGTTTCATCTTTTTCTGGTTGTACTCTTTCTTCACTTTGTATTGGCTGAGGAGGAATAAGAGAAGCTGGCAATCCGGGTTTTTTATCACGTGCTGGTGACTGTGATTGCATTTCTTTAACTTCGAGTGCGGGTAAACACGTGGAAGAAGATGAATTTGCTTTACATGGATCAACGGGAACAACTTTTATAATAGGTTCTTCTTGCGGCTGCACTGGGACAATTGTGTCTTTTGGCTCTTTACATGAAATAATAAACATGATGAGCAAAGTATATAAAATAATAATAATTTTCATAGGTTATAATTCTTTCCCCAATAAGATATATACATTCTTGTAACCTTATATTGGTAATAATGCAAGATCAGTGCCAACTATGTAAAATTTAATAGGTATGCGAGAAGCGATATGACAGCTGAATATAGAACGTATTCTCGTCTAAATTAAACCGCGACACCGTATCAGGCAGATCAAATTGATTGATAAATTCTGTTGCAGTTCTTCGGTTATACATGAGATCGAGACTATAATTATCATAGAAATTATACGAGAGCTCAAAATTGACGGTGAAATTGAGATCTGTGTCTTCGGCAGTAACTGTTGTATCTTCTAAGTCTATTAAGTAGAGAAGATCTCTTTCATTAATTTCAACATCAAGTCCTGTCAAAATATAAAGCTTGTCATTGAGAAAATAACGAGAGAGATCAACTGAAAATAATTGATCATGCGAAAAGTAATTATACATATCTTGATACCCAGTCGTCGTATTAATGAAAAGTGGTTCGAGCCGCTGCGTTCGAACGCCCACTGAATAGCCAATTTTATTTTTGTCGCTAAATTCCGAATGCCCGATATCAAATACTCCATAAATTGCAAATGTATCATTGGGCATAAATTCCTGCGTGAGACGTAATTCATTTACCGACTTTTGATTATAAATGTTTTCAAGCTCTTCATTATTTTCGAAATATAAATCAAGGACACCAGACTCTTGTAAAAGAACATTTCTATAATGAAGTAATGAAAGAGCCGATTGCATAAAGAAAAATGGGCGTGTCGCAATTGTCCCATAGACATATTCGAAATATGCTTCTTCAATATTAAATGTTGAATATGCACTTATATCGAGTACATCGATGGGCTTTATATGAAAATAATTAAAATATACTGCTCGATCAAGCTTGTTAAATTCAAAAAGATCAAAGATAAATCCATTTTCAAAATTAAATTGTGGGCGAGAATAATTGAGATACATTCCATGGCTCGAAAGATCATCAGTAAAATAATAGGTAATTGGATCTGGTTTTTCGCCGCTAAATACACCAATGTGAATATTTTTCTCTACTTTGTATTCGAGCTGCACTCCATCGATTAAATTAAAGCCCAAATTTGCCAAAGGAATGCGACCAAACTGCATTCGAATTGGGGCATAATCATTATTGTATTCAAGATTTAATTCATTCACTTTTATTATTGTTTTTTTTGCACCAAGATAATCGATAATGGGATTTTGCAGATGCTCTTTTCCATGAAAATCAAAATGAAAATTAATATTTGTTTTTTCTATCTTTTCAGCATGGAGATAGCTTCGGAATGTAAGATATGAAAAATCGCCAATATAGCGGCGTGCAGAATCCTCATCTTCAAACGTAAGTAACGAATTATTAATAGGCGCATTGGCAGGATTCGCATTAGGATCCTGCTCATCTTCAGGCTTTGTAAGCTCGTTAAAATCACTCACATCAATAATTTCTTTATCAGGATACAATGAAACCAAATCATCAATATTATCAAAATAGTATAAAAAACCAATGCGAAATTTTCCCTTTGTTTTTGAAAGGGCAAAAACACTTGATGTACTTACAAAGTATACAAGAAGAATAATAATTATTTTTTTCATCGTCGTCGTACCGGGTACCAATTCGTTGTAAAATGACAGAGCTCACATCGCTCTTTACCAACAAAGTCAGTTTTATGTTCTGCTGATTGAGCAAAATCAGCTCGATGACAGAAAATACAATTAGATGGAAGGCCCTGATAAATTTTATTGCGATGACATGATTCGCACGAGCTAAATTTGTGTGCGCCCGAAAGGGGGAATCCAGTTCGATTATGAGTAAAGCTTGTGGGAAGCCATTCGCGTTGGTTATGGCACTTTCCACAAAATGAACCAAATGAATTAAAGTGCGGATCTTTGTGGCAGCTCGCACAGCTATATCCCTCACCAGCTAAAAGCGCTCCTTCTTTATGGCATTCGACACATTCAAGCTTCATATGATCTCCGGCCAGGGTGTATTCAGCAAAGTTATGTTCAAACGTTACACCTTCCCAGCCGGATTCATTATGGCATTTCGCACAACGAGATCCATAATTTCCGGAGTGTACATCGCGATGGCATTTTTGGCAGTCGAGGCGTTTCATCCGATATTTTTCTTCGACAAGATGGCATCGTTCACATTTGAGCCAGACATGTTCGCCTTTGAGAATAAAACGGGTATTGACAGCATGATCGAATTTAAAGTCATGAAACTTCGTAACATTATGGCATTCGTTACAGCTCTTGTCCTTAAATTGCCCTTGATGTGGATCTTTATGGCAATCGATACAACGTCGCCTATCATCAATAAATTCTCCCGGCTTATGGCATTCATCACAACTCAAATACTTATGAGAACCTTCAAGTTTAAAGTCAGTATCTTTATCATGATCAAATGAAAGATCGCGCCAATCGTATTGCGAATGACAACGATTGCAACTCTTCTCATATTGTTTATTTTTTCGAAATCCTTGCTTGTGAATTTCACGATGGCAATCGATACATTGTTTATACGCAAATTTATAATCTTCATTTTTATGGCAACGTTCGCAAGCCGTGTTATGCGCCCCGATGAGTTCGAACTTTGTTTTACTATGATCAAACTTTCCTTTTTTAAATGTGTTTACCGAATGGCACTTCATACAATCAAGATTTCCAAATTGTCCCCGATGAGGATCAGCGTGGCAATCACGACAATTTTGGAATTTTTCAATTTTTTTTGTGAGCGCTTTATCTCCATGGCATGTCTCACAACTCACTTTAACATGAGCTCCTTCAAGTTTGAACTTTGTTTTATTGTGATCAAAGTCTTTAACCTTGAATGTTTCCATCGTGTGGCATCCGAGGCAGTTTTCTCCAAGCGTATTTTTATGTACATCGGCATGGCATGAAATACATTTATCAAAGGCAATCGGCGCCCATCGTCCATCAGCATGGCATTGAAAACAATCAGTTTGTATATGAGCACCTTCAAGCTTATATTTTGTATCTTTGTTGTGATTAAATTCAGGATTTTTTTTGAGGTCTCTAAAATTATTAAAACTATGGCACGCCTCACATGCTCCCCATTTTTTACTGACCTCGACCTTGGGTTCATGATAATCGGCATGGCATAATAGACATTCATGAGACGAATATTCTAGATAGGTAAAACTATTTGTTTTCTTTCCTGTTTCTACATCTTTTCTCATCTGAAAATGACAACGATTGCACGAGAGCTTTTCATGGGCGCCAGGCAAATCAAAATCGAGTTTAGTGTGATCAAATTTTTCCTGAATTGGTAGCAGATAAAATGCAAGGCCTTTGTGTTCTTTATGACATTGAAAACAAGCTTCTTTAACTATCTTTCCATGCCAACCTTTTTTATCAGTTATTCGTTTTTGGATTTCAGTGTGACACGCTAAACAGTTGTCATCGATAAGGCCTTTTGAAGCTGCATGACATTTAAAACAATTTTTAATGCCCTCATATCGTGAATGTGGAAATGCAAGATCTCCGGGCGACAAGAGTTTTCCTGGATCAAAATCAATAGCAGAAGTCCTATTTGAAATAATAAGTACTATAAAAAAGAGAGAATAAAGTATTTTTTTCATGAGCAAAAAATGTACCAATTGAATGCTGAAAAATCAAAAGATTATAATGAAAATAAGATTTAAGCCTTAGGCTTTACTCGTTTGAAATCACCAGCAACGCAAGTCTTTCCCCAACCATTGATTTTACTTTCTGTAATTGTCTGTGGAGCTGATCTACAGATCTTTGTCGCACCTGTGCATTTATCGGGTAGCCCTTTATTAAGATCATCTTTAGAAATAGTGTATTTGCCGTCGTGGTTCTCATCTTTCATGCTAATAAAAAGTTCATACGGTGTACCTTTTTTATCTTTACATTGATAACCGATTTGAATAATTCCTTCTTTGGTTTGCTCCCAGACAACTTCGTAGTCCTTATCTTTTTCAAGTGTCTGCATAGTAGTTCTTGAAAACTGTGCACTGTTAATCGGTGTATATAAACTGAACTTAACGACTCCTACAATATCTCCATCTTTATAGGTAAATGCACGAAGATTTGAAATGTCTTTTGCATTTGGGTTATAGGCAAGTTCAGCAAGTTCTTTACCTTTATCGTAGAGAAATTTTTGTTCATCTTTATAGGCTTTAGCTGAACGACCAACAGTAAATCCCTGCGATTGTTTTTTTACTTCATCCATGAAGGCCTTTGAATATGCTTTGCCACTAACATCGTCAATATAAGGTCCTGCGAGAACTGAGAGATCTAGATTCTTTGTCTTCACCTTTTCATTTTTCATCTGTTCAATTAATGCAGCATTGAAATTGAGCGGCTCAGCATATAATACGAATCGCCCATATCCTTTGTATTGACAATCTGATTCAGATGAACATCCAGCTATTTCTTCATAAGAGAAATTTCCTTCTATCCCTTCGGTGAGTGAAAAAGGAGAAAGATTGCCATTCTCATCGGCTGCAAGTCCATCCAATTCAATATGATGGATTCGTAATCGATCCTTACCTCCTGGTTTTTGTGTTCGTTGGCCTTTGCAACCAAGAAGCGAAAGAGCGATAAGCATGAATGTTATTACGAGATAATTTTTCGTATGTATTTTTCTCATCTGTTACTCATTCATTAAAAGAAAGCAGAAAATCCTACATTAAGTTTATGGTTCTCTTTCCCATCTGATTTTGATTCATTACTTGCCGTATATTTGTATTCATATGCTGCCGATGCTGAAAGCCAGCTCATAATATCTTGAGAAAGAGATGCCTTAATCTTATTGGGATATGAGAACTTCATAAATTCTCCACTATCATCGGTTTGGTTATCATAGCCATTGATACCTAATTTATAATCGAGTCCTAACTTTGCCTTTGGCCAAAGTTGCTCTTTAAGGCCAACTGCAAAGGTATGGCCAAAGCCATCATCGCCATCATTATTTGAATCTTTAATCGGAATAAAATCATATCCTAAAGATGCACTGGGGATAAAATCTCTCTTCATATCAAATCCAACTCCCAGATTAAAGTCATGAACCTGCTCAAACGTTGGGACTTCTTCACCTTCTTCAAAAAAGGTATCATCTAGCCCAACAAAGAAAGAATCGGTTCCTCCCGAAGTACCGTATTGAGTATAATCCGAATAAGGATATACCAAAACACTTCCTCTCATTTCTCGTTGGCTTTCAGAATCAAAGGCATATTCATCTGATGCAGCACTATTTGGTGAATGAACACTACTTGTTGCAGAATAGGTATACTTAAATGATAATTTCGTATAGGTTATGCCCGTAAATGCAATTTTAGGACCAACATTATATGCATCTGAATCCGCTTCTACTTGTTCATAGGTATTGACCCGATAAAAAGCAATATCTCCTGCAAGAGCAAGATTTAATTTCGTGGTAATATCATTACTCATGCTGAGCTCAAGAGCATGCGTATAATCTCGGATCTCATCGGTTGAAGCAATGTTATTATCTGCAATTACATTGGTTTCCGTAATAAACTCTTTTAAGGTAAAATTATATGAAAGCTCAAAGCCAATCTTTTTACCCGTTCCACTATTAAAGTCAGCTCCTAATGATACACCTGGATTGATGCTGGCCGCAAAATCTTTTTGATATTCAAAGCCAATATCGAGTTTTGGTTTAAAGGTAAAAGGCGATTGTGGAATTTCTTCTGCAAATCCACTAACGGTAAGTAGTAAAAATATAATCCCCGCTCTTTTCATGCATTACTCCTAATCGTTAAAACTACGAGGAGGCAACAAAAGGTATATACAAATAATGTCGCTATTTGTTCAAGTTCTGTTTTACGCATTCATTTAATAAAAATATGCACATTTCATGCCAAAATTTCATTTTTTTTAACACATTAATATTATTATGATTTTTATCTGGCGCACTCTACGATTGAGACAAAAATTCCTCAGTTTTATGGAATATATTCCCCAGTTATTACTTCAATGCTTGTTTTATAGGCTATAACATTCTTCGCGTTTGTATCGTTTTTGTATTCAGTGTCATTGAGAATAATGCTTTTTTCTAAACCATAAGGTGTATGAATCACTGTATTATTACCGAGCACAACATCAGGGCCAATAACAGAATTGCCGAGTATTTTTACATTCGACCCAAAATATACTGGAGGTCGAAGCGTTACATTTTCTCCAACATAGACTGTTTCATTGGGTGAAAATAATGTGGAAGTGTCTGGCTCATCATAGGTCTTTTGGAGAAGAAGCATTGAGGTCTCTAGGTATGCAGCAAGTGTACCTACATCGCTCCAGAAGTTATTAAGGACATATCCTCCGATTGCTCGTCCATCATCGAATGCCTTTTTATAAAAAGAATCAATAATCGATGCAAATCCGATTGTTTGAAAATACGAGAATACTTCCGGTTCAATGATATGAACACCCGTAAACATATATGATGATGTAACCCCCGTGCCTTTTCCTAAAAAGTTTACGATTAACCCATTTTCATCGAGACCAAACTCTCCATATTTTTTACTCTCAGGGTCTTCTCGCAAAACCATTGTGGCTATAGCTCCACTTTCCTCATGCTTTTTAATAACATCAGTAAGATCAATATCAATAAGGATATCGCTATTGATCACGAGAAACGGTTCGTCTTTTAAAAACTTCTCGCACTTTTTTATTCCGCCACCAGTACCTAAGATTTCTTTTTCTTTTGAATAGGTAATATTTACTCCATATTTTTTCCCATCTCCTAAATACGTTGCAATGCTATCCATCAAGTAATGAAGATTAAGATAAATATCCGTGATATTGTGTTTTGCTAAAAGTTCTATCGAATATTCAATGAGTGGTTTATTGAGAACAGGAACAAGCGGCTTCGGCATATAATCGGTTATGGGCTTAAGCCTCGTTCCAAATCCTGCTGCTAAAATCATGGCTTTCACTATTTTATATAATCCTCATAATAGCGAGTATAAATTTCATTAATTGGTTTTAATTCTTTATGTTTTTTTAATATTTTTTTTACATTTCCTATCAAATTCGGAATATACTGCAAAAATTTTGGATTCTTTTTTACCCGATCAATAAAATAAAATCGTCCTATAGCCTTTAAATTTCTTTGTAATGCCATAAAATTAAAATGCTTCAAAAAAATATTTTTATCTTTTATTTCTTTCTGTTCCATAAAATAATTGAGTAATCGTTCGATAAGATCTTCATCTAAATGCACATAGGCATCTTTTAAGAGCGACGCAAGATCATAATAAACTGGACCAAGAAGCGCATCTTGGAAATCAATAATATAGAGCGTATCATTTTTAACTAATAAATTTCGTGAATGATAATCGCGATGAACAAATACCTGATTTGTATTTGCAAGCGTTTTTGAAATATCATCAAAAATTTCTCGAAGTGCTACAAGATCTTTTTCCCGAATAGTATTTACCGGAAGCGCATATTCAATAAAATGATTAAATTCCCAATTTAATAATGTACGATCAAATGAACGAGTAAAGGCAATACAATCTTTATTTTTTACCAAGTTATTTTGAAAGATAAAAAGACTATCAATCGCTTTTTTGTATATTCTTTCGATTTCCTGTATATCTTTATCAGCTATATAATATTGCAAAAGTTCATCACCAACATCTTCTAAAAGAAGAACTCCGGTCTCAGCATCATATTCATATATTTTTGGGATATTAAGAGGAAATTGCGATAAATATTCATAGACATCTATAAAGGGAAGTTTACTTTCTGACTGCTTTTTGTTTCCCGTAAAACCTTCTTCGGGTAACTTCACGCCGAGATTTAGCTTCATGATAATTAAAGAATCGCGAGAATCACTGAAACGAAAATAACTTCGGGTCGATGCATCTCCTTCGAGTTTAGTAAATGTATAGTATTTATCTTTTTCAAGACTTTTTGCAAATGCATCGGTATCAGCCATACATTCTTTAATGAATTTTTCTTTGAGAAGTTCTCGTACAGTCATTCAAGGTTCCGATTAATTAATACATCCCGTGGCTTAATTCCATCAGTTGGGCCGACGATTCCTTCTTCTTCCATTTTTTCAATAATACGTGCGGCACGATTATAGCCGATGCGGAGTCTTCGTTGTAAAAGTGAAACAGAAGCCTTCCCAAGTTCCGAAACAACCTGCACCGCTTGATCATACACTTCATCGACATCTTCAGAGTCTTGTGTTTCAGGATTTTCTTGCGGTTTTAAAATATCCATTGAATATTTTGGGGTACCTTGTGTTCGTAAAAATGCAACGAGACGATTGACTTCTCGATCGCTTGTCATAGGGCCATGAATACGGGTCATTTTACTCGTGCCCGGGACTAAAAAAAGCATGTCGCCTTTGTCGAGAAGATGTTCAGACCCAACGGTATCAAGAATGGTACGAGAATCATATTTAGATGCAACTTTAAATGATATTCGCGCGGGAAAATTTGCTTTAATAAGGCCAGTAATAACATCGGTTGAGGGGCGCTGAGTAGTAATAATGAGATGAATCCCTGCAGCTCGGGCCATTTGTGCAAGCCGCGTAATATAATCCTCGACTTGCTTTGATGCCACCATAATAAGATCGGCGAACTCATCGATAACAATAATAATATAGGGCAATCGCTCGAGTGGCTTTGAAAGCCCATCTTCTTCAGAACTTGCTTCGCCTACATCGCCTTGTGCTTTTAATGCTGCTTTTTCGCCTTTTAATTTTTCTACTTTTTCATTATAGGTTTCAAGATTTCGAACTCCGAATTCTGCCATGAGTTTATAGCGATTCTCCATTTCTCGAATTGCCCACAAAAGCGCGAGTGATGCCTTTTTTGGATTTGTTACGACCGGAAGTAAGAGATGAGGAATGCCATCGTAATTTGATAGCTCAAGAATCTTTGGATCAATCATAACAAATTTAACTTCATCAGGATGGACTTTATAGAGAAGCCCGGAAATAATGGAATTTAAAAAAACACTCTTCCCGGTTCCCGTTGCTCCGGCAACTAATAGATGGGGCATTTTTTTTAAATCCTCAATAACGACTTCGCCGGTAATATTTTTTCCAAAAGCGAGTGGGAGTATAAATGATTTTGATCCGAGAACATCTGCAGCAATAACTTCTTTAAGATAGACGAGTTCTCTGATTTGGTTTGAAACTTCAATGCCCACAACCGCCTTTCCGGGAATCGGCGCGATGATGCGAATGCTCATGGCTTTTAAGGCCATTGCAAGATCATCTTCGAGTGCCAAAATTCCTTTTACTTTTATTCCTGCCTCGGGTTCGAATTCATACATGGTAACAAGTGGGCCAGGACGAACATCAACAACTTTTCCCAAGACTCCAAAATCTCGCAATTTATTTTCCAAAACTTTTGCATTACTATAGAGGAGTTCTTCTGAAACACGCTCTTTATCTTTAGGTGGATCATCCAAGAATTCAAGTTTGGGAAAGGCATATTTTTGGCCATTGAGCAATGGACCTACTTTCGTTATTTCTTTTTGCTCTTCTTTAAAAGTTGGTACTTTCTTTTTTACCCGTCTTGTTTCTTCTAAACGCAGCGATAACTGCTCTACTTTTACTGCATCTTCCGCTTCACCTACTTTTTCTTCTATTTTTCGTTTTAATCGATAGTTTTTAATTTTTTCAGATGAGTAGCGAGAAATTATGACTAAAACTCGATCATAAAAAAGTCTTATTCCTCTTGCAGCAATAAATCGAAATAGTTCAAAAATTCTCATCGCTGACACCTGTGTAAAAAGCAAAAACCCGACTAAAAAAAACATAATTGATATAATATAAGCACCTGGCCTACTAAAAAGAAGGACGATATATTTTGCGGCAAATGTTCCAATGATACCACCTGCAGGAATTCGTGATTGATCAAACATAATATTTTTTAATGATAGATCAAAAAGCACTGACATAAATATAAGAAGCGTTCCAAAAGAGATAGCTCGGATGAGTTTTCGGGTAATGAGTGGAGAAAAAAAACACATGAGCGCCACAACAAAAATGAAAAAAATCATAAAATATGCATTAATGCCAAAAAGCGAAAAGAGTGTATGCGCAAAGATAGCCCCAACAACTCCTCCAGAATTACCAATTTTTTCAAAATTACTCGAAAATACGGTAAAGAATGTAGGATCTTTGCTACTATATGTAATAAGGCTTACGCTTAAAAACAGTGTTACAAAAAGAACGACAATTCCAATAACCTCTTTTATCGTCCCCTTCATGAATGTCGTAACATAATTTCGAATGGACATGTGCATTAAATTACCCAATATGGAGAGAGAATTCAAATAATAAAATGAAATAATAATAATTCTCCATTTTTAAGTTGTATTTTTAACTTTTCATTTTTTTCTATTATTTGATATACTTTTTAATAATGAAACGATTATTAATTATTATTTATATTACGATGAGTGCATGCGCACCAAAACACATGCCTCCGGGGCCAATACTATTTACAGATATTCCTTCGAAAATTATCACCAATGAAATATATGAAATTCGCAATTTTGATACGGTGATTGATCTTGATTATGGAGGCAAAAACGAAGCACAAAAAATGCTTCAAAAACTTACAGAAGAATTAAAGAACGAAACTGATACTCAAAAAATCTATGATCTCAAATTTCAAATTGCGTATATCAATTATTTTCATGAATTTGATAGTGCCCTCGCACATAACATTTTTAGCGAAATCAAAGACCGCGATACGATCGTAAGAGAATATGCGATCTTTTTTTATGCCGAAACGCTTCGAGTTCATGACAAGAATAATCCAGTTATAAAAAATATGTTTGAAAATATTATTACTTTTTTCCCTGAAAGTCCGCTCCAAAATATGGTAAATCTTAAGATAGCACGTATATACGCTGAAGAGAAAAATTATAGAAAAGTAATGGAACATTTACATAATATTAGGCGAGAGGATCTTTCATATACAGACAAAAAAATATTCAAAGAATTACAGATCAAGGCATTAACCCACGAAAAAAAAGATGATTTAATTCGTCCACTATGCCCTCAATTAGATGTCGTTACTCTTTTAAAAGAGCTTCCTGAGATTCAAACGCTTTGCGATTATCGCAATAAGGAACTAAAACGAGAAGAAATATTTGCACTGGGGGAGAGCTATAAAAAGAACATGAAATATACCGATGCAATCTATCTCTTTGAAGAATATATACAGGGTACACAAGAACAATTTAAAAAAAATAATGCCTTGAAAGAGATTGCCGATTGCTACAAACGCATGGGGAACCTTGAAGAACAAGCTCGTTGGTTTGCAAAACTCAGGAGTGAAGCTCCTGATGCACAAGGGCTTGAACGATTTGCGGTACTAGAACTCAAACGCGAAAAATATAATGAAGCCAAAGAACTCCTTGCACGGGCATATAATGATTTTCAAACACTTTCTGATGAATTGCTCTTTATGCTTGGCCGTGTTCAGCTTGAGGAGTACAATCTGGAGCAGGCAAAGCTATTCTTTGGACTTATGATTGAAAAATTTAAAAATTCTTCGCTCGTTCAAGCAGCGCAGTTTAGATTAGGAATGATTGCATTTATAGAGGGACGATATACGTTTGCAAAAAAATATTTTGAAGAAATAGAGAATAATAAAAATGAAGAATATGCCATCTCTGCGCTCTATTGGAAAGCTCGAACACTCGATCATCTCGATTCAAAGGAGGCGTACAAGCTTTTTGGAAAAATCATAGAATCCTACCCTCTTCATTATTATGGAATACTTGCAAGGAATTTTATTGCAGCAAAACCGAAAACAATCGATAGCAATTTTAATGGAGTATATGCTACGCGACTCGAATCATTGGATGAAAAAACAAAGAAATATCTGGCAACAGGAGAATATCTCTTGAAACTCGGACTCTTTAGTTATGCCAAAAAAGAAATAGAAAAAATCGACACGAAGAAAATTAAGAGTTTTGAGTTTATCTATTATAGAGCAGTGCTTCAGCACTTTTTAAAAGATCATTTTAATGCAGCCATGACGCTCACAAAAATACCCAATGAAAAGTTGCCACCTAATCATGTCTACATTAAATGGTCGAGAGGTTACTTTGATTTATTTACGCGTTTTGGAGAAGAATTTAAGATCAATCCGTATATTCCACTTTCAATTGCACGCCAAGAAACAATTCTCCGGAATGATGCTGTTTCTCCTGCTGATGCCATGGGGCTTATGCAAATTATTCCCAAAACTGCCAATGAGATTGCAAAGTCTTTAGGTATACAAAATTTTAGACCAGAAGTTGATCTCTTTGATCCTGAAATTAATATTCGCTTGGGAACATATCTCATATCAAGCTTAGCTAATACTTTTAACAACAACTCGATTCATACAATTGCCGCATATAATGCAGGCAAAGAAATTGTTGAAGTTTGGAATAAAACCATGAAAAATATAGCGGATAGAGAAATTGCTATTGAGCTTATTCCGTATAAAGAAACGCGTGAATATGTAAAACGAGTTCTTCAAAATATAATGGTATATGAACTTCTCTATGACCAAAAAAACATAAAGCTTGATTTCAAAAAAGGAATTAGGTAAAATAAAGATATAATTAGGGAATTTAATAGAGGAGATTTTTAACTATGACAAAATCAGATCTTATTTTAAAACTAACCGAGAAAACCGGCATAACAAAAAAACTCACCGAAACTATGGTGAATCTTATTTTTGATGCCATGACCCAGTCTTTAACCCAAGGTGAACGCATTGAAATCCGAGGGTTTGGTGCTTTTACGATTAGAGTTTATAAGTCATATCATGGTCGTAACCCCAAAACTGGCGAAAAAGTCTACGTACCATCGAAAAGGCTTCCATTCTTTAAAGTTGGCAAAGAACTTAAAGAACGAGTCATTACGTAATTTTTGCACACTTTTTTACGTAAAGTCCCCCTAGCTCAGTACTTACATAAATACTATTTTATAACCTATTAAAATTATTAATTAATTTAAATCATTCTCTTCTCAATTTTGGCATGCCATTTGCACTTTTAAATAAAGTATATGAAAACAAAAAATAATATTAATGTATTTTTATGTGTTTTTTTCGTAAGCCTTCTTATGTTTTCATGTATGTCAGGGCATGAAACAAATTCTCCTTCTCAGCCTGGAAAGGGAGGAAAGGGAACAGATGACAATGCTGGAACCCAAGGCAATCAAAATAACAATGGAGGGCTCGGCGCGGGGAACTCGGGTGCCGGCGAAATCTATGATTTATCCGTAGCACTTCAAGAAGAACAAGATGCGAAAGTTACCGCTGAAGTGCTTGAAGATATGTACAGACTTGCGGGAAAGCCATTTGGAACTCCCTGTGAACTCTATGTTGAAGAGACAGAAAAAGAAAAATATGAAAAAACAGCTGTTGATATTGAATTAAGCCTTTGTGTTGCAGACTACAATGCGCTTATCTTAGAAAATGGCGTATTTCGAACACAAGCCTATGATGGTGGAGGTAATGATACCGAAGGAGTTGGAAATCATAGCAAATGTGATGACTATGGCCTCCGACATAAAGCAAAGATGAGTATTCAATATCAAGAAGATGCAAATCCTGATAATCAAACATGGCTGCATCCTCAATTTGTCGATTTCTGGTTATCAAAATATAAACACGAAAAAGAAGCATTAAGTACCGATTGCATATATTTTAAGACAGCTGAATTTGGAATTGACCAAACCGAGGGAGAATCAAAAGAAGATGCTCTCATGGGTACCGAAGTAAAATCAAATGGCAAACCATGGAAAACCTATGTATGGCTTATTAATGGCGATGAAGGAACTTGGGGTTGGGGTCCTGATGCTGCTTCATTTAAAATTAGCTTTAAACTCGAATACTATCGATTAAAAGACGAATTCCGTAATCCTCCCGCTGAAGAAGAAGACGAAGAAGAATCCGAAGAATAACATTATTCCCTTGAAAATCTTCTAGTTAACACGTTTAATATTTCTTTAATTAATTATATATAAGGATAGTTGTATGCCAGAAATACAAGATAAAATGGAAAAATTGATTTCTCTTTGTAAACGTCGCGGATATATTTTTCAATCTAGTGAAATCTATGGCGGGATTAATAGCTGTTATGATTATGGTCCGTTAGGTACGGAATTAAAACGCAATCTTAAAAATTTCTGGTGGAAGGCCATGACACGGGAGCGTGATGATATTGAAGGCCTGGATTCGAGTATTCTGATGCATCCGCGCATTTGGGAAGCATCGGGGCATGTGAAAAATTTTACTGATCCATTAATTGATTGCAAAAAATGTAAATCGCGATTTAAAGCAACTGATATTACTGAGAAGAAGTGCCCAAAATGCGGTGGAGAACTCACTGAAAGTAGACTCTTTAATCTCATGTTTAAAACATTTATGGGGCCGGTTGAAGATAGCGCAAATATCATTTATCTCAGGCCTGAAACCGCTCAAGGCATTTATGTTAATTTCTTAAATGTACAAAATTCGGCACGCCGAAAAATTCCTTTTGGGATTGCTCAAATTGGCAAGGCATTTCGGAATGAAATAACACCGGGAAATTTTACCTATCGAACGCGTGAATTTGAACAAATGGAAATGCAGTATTTTGTAAAACCAGGAACTGATATGGATGTATTTAACAAATGGAAAGAAATTCGTCTTAATTGGCATAAGAGCATTGGCATTAAAAAAGAGAATTTGCGTTTTCATGAGCATGGCCCAAATGAACTTGCCCATTATGCAAAATGCGCTTTTGATATTGAATATCAATTTCCTTTTGGATGGTGCGAAATTGAAGGAATTCATAATCGCACTGATTTTGATCTCAAGGCCCATATGGAATTTTCAGGTAAAAAACTTTCTTATTTTGATGAGGAATCAAAAGAACGATTTACTCCCTATATTATTGAAACATCAGTAGGATGCGATCGGACGCTCTTAGTTCTCCTCGTTGATAGCTATGATGAAGAAGGAGAGCGTGTCGTTCTTAGGCTTGCACCAAAACTTGCCCCCGTAAAGATTGCTGTGTTTCCTCTCATTAATAAACCTGAATTAATCGAAACTGCACAAAAATTGTATGCCGACCTACGAGTAGATTACAATTCATTTTATGATCAATCAGGTGCAATTGGGCGCAGATACAGAAGACAAGATGAAATTGGCACCCCGTTTTGTATTACGGTCGATAATGATACAATGGCTGGAGAGACAATTACGATTCGTGAACGCGATAGTATGAAGCAAGATCGCATTGAAATAAGTAAAGTTCGTGAATATATTTCGAAATTCTTTTGATTTTCTAAACATACATTGTTAGAATTATGATATGAATCTTTTAAAGAAAATAACTATTTATATTTCTTTTGGATTGGTCGTAGGTTCATGTGGGAAAAAGTATGTAGAACCTGAATTCGATCCACGGCTTATTCATTCCCCTTCCTATAAAAGCTCTCTTGAAAAATGGTCACGAGATGATAAAATCTATTCGGGTCTTTCTTCAATTGCCTTTACGAATATTACCCATCAAAGCCTTGAATTTCGGGAAGCATACGTTAAAGAACTCTCACGGCTTAAAATGTTTTCGCTTGATGAGCAAAAAGAATTGCTCGATGCAAATATAGAAGAAGAAAGTAAATATATTACGTTTATTTTTCGCATCTACACGGCAAAAAAAGAATGGAACGACTTTCATAAAGGAAATTCAATTTGGAAAATCATACTGAAAAATGATCGTAATGAAATTATTGAGCCAGAAAAAATTGAACTTCTCAAAAGCAATGATCCACTACTCGCTTTTTTCTATCCCGATATTAATCGATGGGTTAATGTGTATGTAATCGCATTTAAAAAAGATGAGCACCCTCAGTTTTTAGTTGATACAAAAAAAATTAATCTCATCATTGCAAGCTTCCTCGCACGAACGAGTTTTACATGGAATCTATAGCACTCTGGGTATTTATTATAGCACTTGCCTTTAATTTCCTTGGTGTATTCTTACTTGTTGTATTGCGAGAAAAACAAAAACGAGATCAGCAAAAACTCCACTTCTCATTTGAGGTACAAGAATTTCGCATATTTCGTGAACTGAGAGAAATTTTTGGTTTTCTTTCTTTTGGAACGGTTTTTTTAGGAATAGTCGCACTTTTTTTCAATAGAGAATATTTCTATGGCTTTATAGTGAGTATTGTTTTGATAATTACGATTACCGTGTCTATTGCGTATACAGTGAATAAGATATAACGCTTCATGGAGTTTTTGTGCTTTTAGATAGCCTCTACAGATTATTTTCAAACGATTTAGCAATAGATCTCGGTACTGCATTTACGCTCATTTACGTTAAAGGCAAAGGCATCGTCATTAATGAACCATCAGTTGTTGCAGTTGAAAAAGATGCTCGCGGAGTAAAGAAAATTTTAGCAGTAGGCAAAGAAGCAAAAGATATGATGGGAAGAACGCCGGGTTCAATAACTGCAATCAAGCCCATGAAAGATGGAGTTATTGCTGATTTTGAAGTAACTGAAGCAATGCTTCGTTACTTTATATTAAAGGCACATAACCGAAGAACACTTGTCCGTCCTCGTATTGTTATCTGCATTCCGTACGGCGTTACTGATGTTGAAAAACGAGCCGTCAAAGAATCGGCTGAAAGTGCCGGTGCACGTGAAGTATTTCTTGTCGAAGAACCAATGGCTGCATCAATTGGTGCAGGGCTTCCCGTTACTGAAGCTTCAGGCAGCATGATTGTTGATATCGGCGGTGGAACTACCGAAGTTGCGGTTATCGCCCTCTGTGGCATTGTATTTAGCAAATCCATTCGAGTTGCAGGAAATAAAATGGACGAAGCGATTATCAATTATGTTAAACGAAAGCATAACCTTCTTATCGGTGAAATTACGGCTGAAGAACTAAAAATTAAAATTGGTAATGCATTAAAAGAAGAAAGTAATATTAAACAGATGAATATTAAAGGAAGAGATTTAATTGCAGGAATCCCACGAACAATAACAATCACATCAAATGAAATAGCAGAAGCACTCGCAGAGCCTCTTGAGCAAATCGTTGAAGCTATTAAGGTTACGCTCGAAAGAACTCCACCAGAGCTTTCGTCTGATCTCGTTGATCGAGGTATTATGCTCTCAGGTGGCGGAGCGCTTCTTAAAAATTTGGATATTTTAGTGCATGAATCGTCTGGACTTCCTGTGCGGGTAGCCGATGATCCACTTGCCGCAGTTGTTCTTGGATGTGGCTATGCACTTGATCATCCCGAACTTTTAAAAACAATCGCTCTCCCATTGTAATAACGACATGATAAAGTTTATACGTAATAGAAGTAAATATTTTGTTGTTTTTCTTCTCTTTTTAGCATTTCTTCAATTCATATCGTATAACATTAAAAGTAATTACGAATATAATAGTATTGATAAAATTATTCTCTATCTCGTCTCACCGATTCAGGGATTTATTGCTCATACTGAAAAAAAGAGTAAAAATTTCTTTGTTACCTATATTAATCTCATCAATGTGCAAAAGAAAAACGATGAACTTCTCACCGAGCTTAACCGGATGCATTTTCTGGTGAATCAACTTGAAGAGGCTAAAATTGAAAATCAACGACTGAGAAAAATGCTCGAGTTCAAAGATGAGTCACCTTTTGAAATAATTGCAGCACAAATTATTTCTACCGATGCCACAAGTTATGGGCGAACTATTAGAGTTAATGTGGGGAAACGCAATCGAGTCGAACTCGATAATGCGGTTATCTCCTATAATGGTATTATAGGCAAAGTGATTAGTACACTTGATAATTATTCAGATGTTATGCTCATTACCGATACCAATAGTGCTATTGATGTTCTTTCTCAAAGAACACGCGCACGCGGCATAGCTCGTGGAAGCATTAACGAACCAATGAAACTCTCACTCGACTTTGTTTCTCGCGAAGAAGATATTCAAGAAGGTGATCAGATTGTCACCAGTGGAATTGGAGGCATTTGGCCTAAAGGACTTCTTGTCGGTAAAGTTACCAAGGTTGAGAAAGGAGACGAATTTCTTTTCAAACTCATTGAAATAGAACCATCAACTGATTTTTCAAAATTAGAAGAACTCTTTATTATTGCAAAGGCAGATAGCACCTCATGAATAATTTTGTTGTTCTCATTGGCTTTAGTCTTTTTTCATTGATTTTACAAACATCTATAGTCCCTGATATTACCTCGTCAATTTTTGGAGCTCTACATTTTGAAACCTTTGCAAGCATCAAAATCAACTTCTTACTGATTATTGTAGTTTTTTGTGGATTGCAACGAAAATTACTTGAAGGAGTAGTACTCGCTTCTATTCTTGGATATTTTATGGATTTATTTTCTCCTGGACATCTCGGATTATACTCATTTTTATTTGTCATCTTTTTCCTCATGGTCAAAAGTATTAGCTCAAAAATCTATTTTAAGGTAGAATTCATGAATGTTTTTTGGACATTCACTGCAACTATCGTGAGTAATTTCTCTATACTTCTTGTCTATTCCACAACTGATAATTTTGAGAATTTTTACCTATCGTTCTTAAAGATGCTTTTTCCTGAAGCAGTTCTTAATGCACTTGCTTCTCCCTTTATTTTCAAAATACTCAAACTCATTGATTTACTGACTGACAAAACTATCGAAGATGAGACACGTTATATTTGACCCACAACTAGACTTGGGAAATTTCGTTGAAATTACTTTCTGCTTCTTGGTAGATAGGATTCGGAAGTATTTCAATAGGGACGGTTCCAGCTAATCCCTTCGGTAATAACTTCACCCCCAACCGCTCACATCGTGATCTGATATTTGCTTCTTCAAAATGGCTTGTGACTAAAATTGCATGCGTGCCAATACCGAGTTTTTCAATCAGATCAAGCCCTGTTTCATGCTCACCCATTAATTCATAATCAGAAAGAAGTAGATACCATGGCCATTTTTGAGTCATGAATATATTTTTAACAGCCTTTCCCGAGTTAAAATGCATATGCATTACATTATCACGATTACAATCTCGCTCTCGAAATCGGGCCTTCCATACCTCATGAATTGATGAATCATCATCCAAAACTAAAA
>CAZRKD010000003.1:0-24664 GCA_964600515.1 uncultured bacterium | reverse complement strand
TAGTTTTTGTCGCACTTGATCACCTTAGAAAGAATATATCTTCTCATGCAAAAATTAAACTCTATAAAAATGATAGAGTAAAAATCACCATTCACGAATATGAATTAATGTTTGAGATTAAGATACACGTGAGCATCAATAAAATATCTCTTCTGTTTCTTTTAGATACAAAGATAGATGAAGAATTACCTCATATAATTGTTACAACCTATGTACATCCAGATCTTGCAGAAAAACTTAAGAGAAATAATATCCAGTTTATTGATACAGCTGGCAATATGTACGTAAATAGTGTTCCATTATATATTTTTATTAAGGGAAATAAAAAAACTGATAGGTTCAAACTTGTATGGCCACAACGAGTATTCAATAAAGCGGGAATACGATTGGTTTTTAGTTTATTAATTTTCCCTGAATTAATTAATAAGTCATATAGAGATATTGCAGAGAAATCCCGTGTTTCTTTAGGCTCTATAGCGATAGTTATGAATAATCTCAAGGAGATAGGATATCTTATCGATATGGGAAAAAGAGGAAAAAAACTACTCAATAAAGAAAAACTTGTTCATAGATGGTGTCTCGAATATTATGAAAGATTAAGACCAAAATTATGTATAGGTACATTTAGAGGAAAAGATACATGGTGGGCCGCTGCAAGACTTATTCCCCCCTATGTTCAATGGGGAGGAGAAGTAGCGGCATATAAGCTTGAAAAGTATTTAAAACCTCAACACATGGTAATCTATGCCGACAAAACACGCTATCAAGATTTCTTAGTTGAAAATACATTAATTAAAGACGAGAAGGGTACTGTCGAAATTTTAGAGCGATTTTGGGATTTTGATAGTACCAATGACAAAAACGATATTGTTCATCCACTACTCATTTATGCAGATTTGATTGGAAGCGGTGATCAAAGAAATCGTGAAGCTGCGCAAATAATATATGAAAAGTATATTACTCGATATATCTCAAAAGATTGATACGGCATATGTACACCCATTGATTGAAATTAAAAAAGAAGCTGATGCTCTTAACATTGATTTTTTTATCATAGGAGCATGCGCACGTGACTTAATCTTTGAGTATTTGTATGGCATAAAATCACTACGTAAGACAAATGATATTGATCTCGGAATAAAAGTTGCCACGTGGGGAAAATTTATAAAGTTAATGAGCGCGTTAGGAGGAACCAAAAAGTTTACCCAAACACGAGCGCAACAAAGAATTAAATATAATGATATCTTTATTGATATTGTTCCCTTTGGAAAAATAGCCGGTAGTACATTCACGATTACCTGGCCTTCTGAAAATGACATGGTAATGAATACCTTAGGTTTTGAAGAAGTTTTTAAACATTCAATTCCCGTTCGATTATGTAATAAACCTGTTTTAGATGTTAGAATTTCTTCTCCCCCTGGTTTAACACTCCTTAAATTATTATCCTGGAAAGATGCATATCCGAGGAGAAAAAAAGATGCACAAGATGTATTTTTTATTATGAATAATTATGAAAATGAAGAAGTTGTAAAAAGAATGTATCATACGAATAATCCGCTCATCAAAGAAGAGGATTTTGATATAAAAAATGCCTGCATAAAATTATTAGGTAAAGATATGGCAAAAATATGTGCAACACATACATATCATGCTCTTCGGCAAATTCTTTTTGATGAAACTCATGAAAAATCTCAATTTAATTTAGTCATAGACATGATGGCTCGATATGATACTTTTGAGGAAACATTACGTATGTTAGTAAAATTAAAAGAAGGTTTTTTCATGTCTCGTTAAAGAGATTGGCAAACTTCACGTAGAGAATGAATGGATACAAAAAAAGGTGAGGTGGTCTTGACAAAGGAAACCACCTCAGGAGCACCTCAATCATATACAATAAAAAACTACAATTTTGTAAAAAATTCATGTTATATAACAATTACCAAGATATCTTTTTATAACTAATTAATATCATTGAATAATATTTTTTTGACTTTTTGCATTAATCTTGCAGTGTTAAGATGATAGGAAACTATTTTATTAAGTTAGAAAATTCTTGAGGTTAAAAATGAAAGTCAAAAATAAATTGCGACTCATTCTTTGTTTTCTTTCTATTTTTCTTTACGCGATTGTAGGAGATTTATCTGCGAATGATTTTGATTCTATTGTATCTACGTTTGATCAGACCGATGTATTGGGAAGAAAGATTCGTAAAATCATTCTTCCCAATAGAATGAAACTAAAAACAAATTGATTTAAAGATTTTCTAAAAAATAATGGGGGTACTGTTAATGCATTTACTGCGAAGGAAGAAACGCTGTTTCTCTATGATATTCGCCATAAAGCATTTCGAGAATCAATGAGTCGATTTATAGATATTTTTATTAATCCATTACTCAAAGAAGAATATACCCAAGCTGAAATGAACAATGTCGATTCTGAATATAGAAACTATGCTGATCTTGATGGAATGATAGTTAACAGCCTTATCAACTCCCTTGCAAAAGAAGGGCATCCCCTAAAGAAAAATAATGTTGGGAATATACAAACCTTGCAAAAAGTGACTCCAGAGATTGTCCGAAATTTTATGAATAAACAGTATAGTTCCAATAATGCTGTGGCGTCTTTTTTGTCCCTGCTTACTCTGAATGAAATGGAAAAAACACTCATACCTCTTTTTTCTCAATTAATAGTCAAAAAGAACAAGAAAAACAAACCACTGCAATACAACAAATTACTAAAGAATCGATTCTAGAAGTAATTACCAAAGTTTTTGAATCTCGAGAAAAGGGTCTTTTTCTAACAATTCAAGTGCGTGGTAAGAATGATACACGAAAATTGCAGGAATATTACACTACTATTTCTGATATTTCTACTTTTAGACAACGATTTGTCCGATGAAATATTACACCGCTACAATAAAAGAAGATATATGAAGAAAAGCTAGGGCTTTTCTGGAAATTTTCCCCAATTGTTGAAGATCTCCTTAGGAGAAATTATAAGAAAACTTTGTGTTTTTGATCTTGTTCCACCACCCGCAATTGACCGCAAGCACTCAAGATATCGAGTCCGCGTTGTTTGCGGATCATGGTCGTTATATTTTTCCCGATTAAATACGAATGAAATTCATCGATTCTTTTGAGCTCTGGGGCGTTCATTGAAATATAGGGATTTTCATTATAGGGAATAAGATTTACTTTCGCGCGAACTCGACTCAAAAGGCGCACCAGGCGTTTTGCATCGTCGAGAGTATCGTTTACATTTTTTATGAGTACATATTCGATAGTCACTCGTCGACGTTTTGGCATGGGCAGTGTTTCTAATGTTTCAATCAGCGTTTTAAGAGGATATTTTTTATTGATGGGCATTATTTTATCGCGTAATGAATCCTCTGTTGCATTTAATGAAAGCGCAAGGCTTACTTTTGTTTCGGATAAAAGCGGCTCAATATTTTTGACGACACCTGCCGTTGAAACCGTAATGCGCCTACTTGCAACACCTTGTCCAAAGTCAGAGGTAAGTATCGTAATTGCTCGAATAACATTTTTGTGATTAAGTAGAGGCTCTCCCATGCCCATAAATACAATGTTTGAAATACGATCTAATTTCAGTTCTTTTTTAATACCATAAAATTGAGTTATTATTTCGTATGGTTCGAGATTGCGTAGAAATCCCATTTGTGCAGTTAAGCAAAAAGTGCATCCAAGAGCGCAACCTACTTGGCTTGAAAGACAAACGGTGCTTCTTTTCACTTCCGGAATATATACTGCTTCAATTGAATGGCCATCATGCAACCGAAAGAGAAACTTCCGCGTTCCATCTTTAGATGTTTGAATTTTTTGAATAGTCGGATAGGAAATTACAAAACGATGTTGCAGATTCTCTCGCAGTGTTTTCCCTACATCGCTCATTTGGGAAAAATCAGATGCGAGTTTCTGATGGAGCCAGCGAAAGATTTGTTTGACTCGATAACTTTCAGTTTTTTCTGGAGAAATGAGTCCGCTGAGTTCTTCGAGGGAAAAATTTAAAAGATTATTATTTGCCATACTTTATTTTGTACTCTTCTCTTGATTTTACCAAGCCTTAAAATTACTATACCTTCTATACGTTATGGCAAAAATAATTGCAATCGCGAATCAGAAGGGCGGGGTCGGCAAAACGACCACCGCTATTAATTTAAGTGCATCGATCGCTGCAAGTGAAAAGCGCGTGCTCTTAATTGATTTTGATCCTCAATCAAATTCAACCTCTGGCGTAGGCATCAGAAAAGGCACAATTACTTATACGATACTCGATGTTCTTTTGAATAATCATCCAATTGAAGAAGTTATTACTAAGACGACGCTTGAGTATTTTGATGTTATTCCAACAACTGAGGAGCTCATAGGTGTTGAAGCAGGATCATTACAGAAAGAATCTCGTGAGCGGCTTTTATTGAGATCTCTCAAAAATATACTCGGTAATTATGATTATATTCTCATTGACTGTGCACCATCGCTTGGCATTTTGACTATGAATGCACTTGCCGCTGCTGATTCAGTTATTATCCCATTACAATGTGAATATTATGCAATGGAAGGGCTTGCGCAACTTATCAAAACCATCACACGTGTAAAAAATGATCTTAACCCCGAGTTACGTGTCGAAGGCATTTTACTTACGATGTTTGATACTCGCAATAACCTTTGCCATCAAGTCGTGAGCGATGTGACGACTCATTTAAAAGATAAGGTTTTTCAAACAATCATTCCTCGAAATATTAAATTAACTGAAGCTCCGAGTTTTGGTAAGCCCGTATTAACATATGCAGCTGATTCAACTGGCTCGAGAAGTTATTTGAATTTAGCATATGAAATCATTGCACGAGAACAAAAAAGCGCAGAGGAGAGGGAACTATGAAAGAGAAAGAGACAGAAAAAATTGAAAAGAAAGTATTAGGTCGAGGACTTGCCTCTTTAATTCCCGATGTTGCGGAACTCGAAAAGAGTTCGATATTTAAAGACGATGATAAGCATTTTTTGTGTTCGCTCGATGATATTGTTCCTGCAGACAGACAGCCACGAGAAGTTTTTGATGAGGCGGGTATTGCAGAGCTTTCAGCCTCAATTAAAGCCCATGGAATTTTACAACCACTCGTTGTGACTCGCCACAATGGAGTTTTTAAAATTGTCATTGGAGAGCGACGATTTCATGCTGCCAAAAAGGCAGGCCTTACAAAGGTTCCGGTTATTGTTAAAAAGATTACTGAGCTCGAACGTTGGGAAATTGCGCTTATTGAAAACATTCAAAGAGAGAATCTAAATCCCATAGAAGAAGCACGTGCCTTAGAGTACTTACATCAAGAATTTAATCTTACCCATGAAGAAATTGGAAAAAAGATTGGGCGAGAAAGAACATCGATAACTAATACGATCCGACTCTTACAGTTGTCAGAATATGTTCAGAAACTGTTGAGTGAAAAAGTTATAAGCGCTGGCCATGCAAAAGTGCTTTTAGGAATTACGGACAAAGCTGAGATGGATCGAATAGCAAAATTGGCCGTCATGAATGAACTTTCCGTACGAGCGCTTGAAAGCATGACACGTGCGATTCCAACTAAAAAGAAGCGAGCGAAAAAAGAGGTTGAAAAAACAGGTAGTTTTGATAATATCACAGTCAAGGGATTCATTGATGCATTAACAACTCGATTGGGAACTCAGGTATTCTTGCAAGGCAGCGCTAAAGGCGGCGGTAAGATTATTATCCAGTATCAGTCTGAGGAAGATTTACAGAGACTTTATGAAATTCTTATTTTAAAGAGAGGCAAATGATAATATTTAAGAGCCTGTCTGGAAATTATTTTCGGATAGACAAAATCGAGAGAATTGAGTAAAAAAAGGAGTAAATTTGAGGCGAATAGTATGGCTATTGAACGAAAATTTACTCGTTTTTTTACCAATTATACACGATTTTGGCCCGGAAAGAATTTCCAGACAGGCTCTAAGAAGGAGAAACAACCTATGTTTAATTCGAAAGGGGATGGTATGACGGGAGATACTACATCTGGAGGTCAGATTAATGCGCTTTTAGGTAAAGGAAGCGAATTTGAAGGGAAACTCGTTTTCCAAGGTACCGTTCGCATCGATGGAAAGTTTAAGGGAGAAATTATATCCAGTGATAAATTGTTAATAGGTGAGCATGCTGAAGTTGATGCTGAAATAAAAGTCGATTCTGTCAGTATCAGCGGCAATGTTACCGGTAATATTGAAGCAAAATCGCGTGTGGAAATTCATGCGCCAGCACGGCTCAAAGGCAATGTTAAAACCCCAACACTCGTCATCGAAGAAGGAGTTATATTTGATGGGAATTGCTCGATGGAGGGAAGTGAAGCTCCAACACACCGTCGAAAAAATGTCGAAATGATCGATCGGCTTGATGAAAGTAATACACATGAACATGCCTAGAGTACCAGCATATTTATTTTCAATTCTATTATTAGTAACAATCAGTTGTTCTTCTAAAAAATTCGAAGAGCCAGGAAAGGTTGATGCAGATAGCTTTAAAACAAAAATGACCTTTCGGCTTGATTATGATAATACCTTTCGAATTGCACGAAGTGTTGTGGGAAAATATTCCGTAATAACTGAAGATGCGAAACGTGGAATTATGGAAACCGATTGGATTCAAGGGAAATCAGATCAGCTCTATTCAGGCTATGGAAAGACGCGTATTCCCTACAAGATTCGCTATAAATTTCATGTTTCTGTTGAACCACGTGAAGAAATGGAAACACGAGTTAAAGTCGAAACAAAAGAAGAATATCTTTCCGATGTAATTACGAGCGGGGATGATCTTACTGGATCTATTTATAAATGGTATCCAGCAGAAAGCTCTGGACAAAAGGCAAGTGTGTTACTTCAAGAAATCGAAGAAGAAATCAAAAAGTTTAATTAGCGTATACGCGCCCGAAGGGATTTGAACCCCTGGCCTTCTGATTCGTAGTCAGATGCTCTAATCCACTGAGCTACGGGCGCACAAGATGAGCATGTAGTATATAGCGTATAGAATTTAGAAAGACAATTATTTTCTTATTCTTTACTATACGCTCAACGCTATCCGCTATATACTCGTTAAGCTTCTTAACGAATATCCAATATAATATGCAATGATTGACGCTGCCATGCCGGCGCAAAAAGTTTCAAGACCAGATCGCCACCAGGATTTTAATACATACGGGCCTTTGATTGAGCCAATGATAAAAAATGTAACGCCTGTTAGAATTGCACTTCCTCTCAATGGTTCATGAATAAATTCGGGTTCAAAAAGATTGAGAAGATATGAAATAAGAGGAACGAAGCCTGCGAGGACAAAAGCCGTAAATGTTGATAACCCTGCACGCCAAGGATTTACGGGATGAAGCTTCATGCCGATTTCATCTTGAATCATCATGCTTACCCATCGATCAATATCAGAGGTAATAACATCAACTGCTCTTTCAAGATTTTTTCCGGTAAAACCTTTTTTTGCAAAGATTTGGCGGACTTCTTCTTTTTCTCCTTCAGGATTCGTTTGTATGTGTTCATGTTCAATTTTTTGGGCCATAGCAAGTTGTTCTCGTTCTGAACGAGTGCCAAAGAAATTGCTAATCGCCATACTAAAGCCATCGGCAATGAGATTTGCAAGCCCCAAAATAATAACGACTTTACTCGATAGATGCGCACCTGCAACACCAGCAACGACCGCGAATGTAGTAATTGTACCATCGATTGCTCCATAAATAAAATCACGTAAGTAACTATACTGTGGGCCTTGGGAAAGGCGATCTGCAATGTCTTGTGGATTATGTGAATGGTGATAAAGAGAAGATTTACGCATAATTTTATCTACTCCATTCTAAAAGTTTTCTTTTCAGTTCGTTTTTGGATGGTAGGTAAAGTCTATATTCCGATGCATAGATGTTGGATTCTTTTGGGAGTGTAATTTTCACGAGAATGTCGCTCTTTCTTTTACAGAGAATCATTCCGACAGTCGGGTGCTCGTCTTCTTTTTTCACAAAACGGTCGAAATAATTAACATACATTTGCATCTGCCCTAAATTTTGATGGGTTAACCTTCCTATCTTCAGATCGATAAGAACATAGCAGCGTAGAAGACGGTTATAAAATACAAGGTCTACATAGAAATGATCTCCATCAATAGTAAAACGTTTTTGCCTAGCTTCGAATAGAAAGCCTTTACCGAGTTCGAGTAGAAAGTGTTCAAGCTTATTAATGATAGCAGATTCAAGATCAGACTCTACATATTTTGTCTGTTCATCCAGTCCAAGAAATTCAAGAACAAGAGGTTGCTTGATGAGATCAGAAGGGGAATCGATGATGTGTCCTTTTTGTGTAAGTTCCATGACTTTCTTTTTATTGCGACTTAGGGCCAATCGTTCATAAAGACTTGAATCATATTGACGCTTCAGTTCTCTTACTCCCCAATTTTGCTCTGTTGCCTCAATCTCATAAAATTTTCGCTCAGCTTTTTCTTCAATCCCCATCAAGAAAACGTAGTGTGACCAGCTCAAACTAAAGAGAGGTGAGATCTTCATCTGTTTGTGATCGTGTTTCGACAATTCTCCAGACGGTGTCTGGGAAATGAGTGTTTTTGTCAAAGATTTCCCAGACACCGTCTGGGAAATTACTAGAGTTAAATCGCGATAATCAAGAAAAAATCTGCGCATATACTCAAGATTACTGCGTGAAAATCCCTTCCCAAATTCTTTTGTCAAATTTCTGGAAAGTTTTCCCATGCCTTTCTTCCCATAGTCAGCTCGTTCTTTTCCTTTCTGTTCATGTTCTATGATAACTTGGCCAATTCTAAAATTTGTCATAACCTGAATCGTATTAACACTATGGCCTACCATTCGACGTGATGTAAATATTAGCCCACGAACCTGTCTCAGCAAATTTTTGAATTCATATATTTTCATTGTTTCTATGTTAAGACTTGCGCATATTTATGTTAATATGATAGGTGATTAAATTCGATTATTCAATGGTTTAAATAGAAAGGTTACCTATGGCACAGTTCAAAGGAATTGGTTTTGATTTAGACGGAACATTAATTGAATCAATGGAGTTAACACTTGAGAGTTCAAATTATGCTCTGCAAGCAGTAGGTTATACAATTGATAATTTTGTAGACAGCTTGAGATCACGTTTCGGTCCCCCTGAAGATGTCTTTTTTTATCATATTCTGCAAGATAAAGAAAAAGCAAAACGGGCAACAGAAATTTATGTTGATCATTTTTGGAAAAATCGTTCGCAGGTTTTTATGTACCCGCAAGTAAACGCATTATTTGAATTAGTACACAGTAAAAAAATGAAAATAGGAATTATAACGGGACGAATGAGAAGCTTGACCCTCGATCTTTTGGAGTATCTTGGGTTTAAACAAAATTATGATATATTAATTTCAGGGTCTGATCTAACCAATCATAAGCCACATCCCGAAGGGCTCGAAGTCTTTTTAAAACACTGTAATCTTAAGGCAGACGAAGTTCTTTTTATTGGTGATACTCATTATGATATTGCGATGGCCAATCGAGCCGGTGTAAAAGTAGGTCATGCTTGTTGGGCAAAAATAAATTGGAAACTCAATGAATCGCTTAAAGTTGATTATACGTTTAATTCAATTGAAGAGATTTTTGATATACTAAAGTAGTTTTTTATAGAGGTTTAACTGTGGTAGTAATGACGCCAGTTGAAGATACGAATACCGTATAGCCGTAAGCTGCACTTACTTTTACTCCTGTAGAATCAGTACAAGATCCCGATACGGTTCCTTCTATCGTTGCACCATTGGCGAATGTCTCAGGGCTCGTAAAACCACCATCGGTTCCAACAGTTCCTGTCGCTTCACAGGTTCCTGAATAGGTAACTCCATCAAGTGTTTCAGTAAGAGTTGATGAAACGGTAATTGTTCCATCCATGTAGTAATCACTCGTGGCTGAATTAACGTTGAAGGTAAAGTCAGCAGTATCAACAATGGTTATGTTTGATCCATCGGCAAGGGTGTAATCATAAGTCAATTTTACATCAGTACCGGTAACTACTGCGACGAGTTTTTTGAGGTTTTCGCCCGTTCCTAAATCTGCAGCAGTTAAGCCAGCTGTTACCGTGATTGTTGAGGTTACTGTTCCATCAACTTGATATACATAGGTTTCAGTGCCTGCACCTTCGACAGCATACGTATAGGTATATTTACATGCACTTGCTGTTGCAACGATTTCTAATGTACCTCCACTGGTAGCTAATGTAGTAAGCCCAGCAACCGTATTAGGTGTTACTGAAAAACTTATTGAGCCCCCGGCCGAGCAATTTGCCGATGTTGCATTTTTTAAATATTCATCATTACCTTCTAAAGCTCTTTTCAATAAAAATGTAGCGCTCTCCACTGATTCGCTATACACTTGGGCAACTGCTTGTGTATCACCACTCGAAGTTGCTTGTACATCGTCATCAGTTACGGTAAAGTCAGGATCTCCATCTTCCCCACCACAGCCGAGAACTACTAATGAAAAAAGAATACCAAACAAGAAAATGTTTTTCTTCATACAAAAACTCCTTACAATAATATTAAAGTGAATTGAGACGATTAATACAAAACTTTTGAAGGGATTGTAAAGGAAAAAGTTAGATGTACTATAGTTCCATTTGAATAACCCGTTTTTCTTCTTTTCGTTCTTCTTTTCGTTCTTTTACCTTTGGAAATTCAAGGGGTAGTTCAAGAACGATTTCGAATTCTTTTTCTTTCTTTTTTTCCTTTTTTATTTTGTTGATAATATATGCTCTCATATGCATACCTCTCAACACTATAGTAATGCAATCTAAGTGCCAATTTTTAATAATTATAACTTATTGGAATTAAACATATTTTCTGTTATTGGTTTACGGTTCTCTGTTAAGATGGGGTAGTTTTTGCACATTTTGGAGAAAAAAATTCATATTCTAATGATTCAGGTGCCAATTCTTTTTTGATCATAGGAAATACGATAGTGATTTCCTTTTGTATATGTTCTTCAAGAACGCGAATGAATGTTTGGACTATTTCACGAGTATTCTCTCGGCCCGATTCGATATGTTTTAGACACCATTCGATTTTCTCATGTTCTCGTTCCATTGTTTTAATGAGCGGGAAATTTTTTCCGAACTTTCGTTTAAATTGTCTGTAGATGGTTCTTTCTTCAACCAATCGATGTTTAGCGACGGCCTTGGCAATTGTTCGTACGACTGCTTTAAGTTCTTTCGTAGTAACTTTACTGTCGAGCATGCGTTTGAGAACTTCGAGCTCGGTCAGAAATACTCCATGTTCGCTATTTAATAAATCTATTATTTTCATACGTGCACTGCCCTACTATATCCTCTCAAGTGTTTATCGACATGATAACGATCATACAATATCCAAATGATCACGAGGACAAATAGCGTCTCTCGTATATTGTACAACACTTATAATATGTAGAGATGAAGCATATATATGATAATAATCATTGGTTCTTCTGATACAAATCATAGAAATTTCGAGTAAAAAATAAGATGAACATGCGCGATATGAAAAAAGCTTATGGGTTTACACTTTTCATAATTCTTGGAATCAGCTCTTCATCATTTCCTTCTTTTGATCCAGCACAAACCTTTGAGAAGAAATGTAGCAGTTGTCACACAATTGGTGGAGGAGTGCTCAAAGGCCCTGATTTAAAAGATGTAAAAAAACGTCGAGAAGAAGCATGGCTTGTCAAATTTATTCAATCGCCTGATCGAATGATTAAAAGTGGCGATCCGATTGCAGTAAAACTTTATAATGATTTAGGTCAGAAAGAAATGCCTGATCCGAATTTAAGTGAATCTGAAATAAAAGAACTCTTACGTTTCATTGAGGCAGGGGGTATTGGAACCGTAGTTGTCAATAGTAAATCAGCTGAGAAAGCTACAAAAGATGATATTGAAATAGGAAAAAAAATCTATTTAGGGAAACGTACTTTAAAAAATGGAGGACCTGCCTGTGTTTCGTGTCATAGTGTTCTCGCCTATGGACCTTTTGGCGGAGGAACGCTTGCCAAGAATTTAAATAGAACCTACTCAGATTTTAAAGACAACGGTATTTCTATAGCACTTACAAAACTTGCATTCCCCGTTATGAACGAAGTGTTTGCGGGGAAAAAACTCACTGATGAAGAAATTTTCTTTGTCAAAGCATTCTTATATCATGCCGATCGAGAACAATTACCCACAGAGAATTTCCAGAGAAAATTTTTATTTTTAGGATTGATCTTGCTCATTATTTTACTTCTTCTTATTAATCTTACCTGGAGATACCGTCGAAAACAGAGTGTACGAAAAGATTCGGGAGGGCTGCGATGAAATGGCTTAAAGATTTAGTATCTCCCAAGACTCGTGAATGGGAGGAATTTTATAGAAATCGTTGGCAACATGATCGTGTGGTACGGAGTACCCATGGAGTCAATTGCACGGGCTCGTGCTCGTGGAATGTTTTTGTTAAAGAGGGAATTGTTACGTGGGAGTTTCAGGCAGTTGATTATCCATCGATTGATCCAGAAATTCCACCGTATGAGCCACGCGGATGTCAGCGAGGAATTTCCTATTCATGGTATCTCTATAGCCCAATACGTGTTAAGTATCCGTATGTACGAGGAGCATTAATTGATTTATGGAGAGAAGCAAAAAAGAAATGTTCTGATCCAGTGTCTGCATGGGCATCTATTCAAGAAAATAAAGATTCACGATCACGCTATCAGCGAGCTCGAGGGAAAGGCGGATTCCGAAGGATTTCATGGGATGAGGCACTGGAAATAATTTCGGCAGCAAATATCTATACCATTAAAAAATATGGGCCTGATCGCATTATTGGATTTTCTCCCATTCCTGCAATGTCCATGATTAGCTATGCCGCGGGGGCTCGGTTTTTGCAACTCATAGGCGGTGTTAATTTGAGTTTCTATGATTGGTATTGTGATTTACCTCCTGCATCACCTGAGATTTGGGGTGAGCAGACCGATGTTGCGGAAAGCGCCGATTGGTATAATTCAAAATTTATTGCGTGTATGGGTGCAAACCTTAATATGACCCGGACCCCTGATTGTCACTATGTTGCTGAAGCTCGTCACAATGGAACAAAACTCGTTGTCTTTGCTCCTGATTTTAATCAAGTTGCAAAATATGCGGATGAGTGGATCCCGATCCATGCTGGCCAAGACGGTGCTTTTTGGATGGCGGTAGGACATGTGATTCTCAAGGCATATCACTACGTAAAAATAGTTCCCTATTTTCACGATTATGTAAAACGCTATAGCGATTCTCCCTTTCTCGTTGAGTTGATCAAAGATGGCAATCATTACACGCCGGGAAAGTTTGTCCGAGCAAATCGACTTGAAAAATATACGGACGTTGAAAACGGTGATTGGAAATTTTTAATTTTTGATGAAAACAAAAATTGTCCAATAATGCCCAAAGGAAGCGTTGGCCATCGATGGCAGAAAAAACATGGGGATTGGAATCTCGAATATAAAGATGGTGAGTATGATACTCCATATAGCCCACTTTTGAGTTTTATCAATCGCGCCGATGAAAAAATATCATGTGCATTTGCCGAATTTTCATCTGATAAAACATATATGAGAGAAATTCCTGCTCATCGTTTACAGGTCAACAATGGCGAAATACTTGTTACAACCGTTTTTGATTTACTCATGGGACAATATGGAGTCAGTCGAGGCCTCGAGGGCGACTATGCAAAAAACTTCGATGATCCATCCGGCGGTTATACACCTGCATGGCAAGAACAGTGGACCGGTATTAGTCGAGATGTTGTAATTAAATTTGCGCATGAATGGGCAAATACCGCTGAAGTTACACGGGGAAAATGCTGTATCATTATTGGTGCAGGTGTTAATCATTGGTATCACAATAATCTCATCTATCGAGCAGGCATTGATTGTTTAATGTTATGTGGATGCATTGGCGTGAATGGCGGAGGACTCAATCATTATGTAGGACAGGAGAAGCTGGCACCTCAAGCATCATGGTCATCAATTGCATTTGCGAAAGATTGGCAAGATCCGGTGAGACTTCAGAATGCTCCCTCATGGCATTATATTCATTCGGATCAATGGCGCTATGATGGCGAGTTTCGAGAATACCATCAATGTCCACAAAATAAGCTAACGCAAGGCCATACTGCTGACTTGCAAGTCAAAGCTGTGAAAAATGGCTGGTTACCCATGTATCCGCAATTTACTATTAATCAATTAGATTTTACTGAAAACGCAAAGAAACAAAAAATTACTGATACGAATGAGATGAGAAAAGTGTTGCTCGAAAAATTAAAGCAAAAAGAGACTCGCTATGCAGTTGAGGATCCTGGTCATCCAATGTCATGGCCACGTGTCTGGCATATCTGGCGAGGAAACGCACTCTTGTCATCGGCAAAAGGACATGAATACTTTTTGAAGCACTATCTGGGAACGCATCACAATGATATTGCACCAGAGTACGGACAAGGAAAAATGAAAGACATGGTTTGGGAAAAGCATGCGCCACAGGGGAAAATGGATCTGGTTGTTGATATTAATTTCCGTATGGATACCTCAGCACTCTACTCGGACATAGTGCTGCCCACAGCTTCATGGTATGAAAAGGCTGATCTCAATTCAACTGATATGCATTCATTTATTCATCCGCTTTCAAAAGCAATTGAACCGGTATGGGAATCAAAAAGTGATTGGGCTATATTTCGCGATTTAGCACAAAAGACTTCTGAATTAGCAAAAAAGCATCTGCCAACGCCCGTTACTGATGTTGTTAATATTCCCCTCATTCATGATACACCTGATGAAATAGCTCAAACTTCCATAAAAGATTGGACTAAAGGGGAGTGCGAACCAATTCCCGGGAAGACCATGCATAAGATTGCGTTTGTTGAGAGAGATTATACTCAAATTTATAATAAATATATTTCATTTGGTCCTCTTGCACGTGAGAAGGGTCTGGGTGCTCATGGTATTACCTACCCGATTGCAGATTTTTATGATGAAGCCCTAAAAAATAAAAAAACAGTTTTCTGGAATGGAAAGTCATATCCATCACTATTTGAAGATGAAGAGGTGTGCGATGCAATCCTTACCTTTGCGCCAGAAACAAATGGAGAGCTTGCGTATCGAGCATATCAAGATGAAGAAGCACATGTAGGATTAAAGCTCACTGATCTTGCTGAATCATCGCGCGATATTCGTATGACCTATAAAGATCTCCAAGCTCAACCACGACGACTCATCAATAGTCCCGTATGGTCAGGATTAATGGATGCGAAAGGCCGCACCTATTCAGCATTTACCTATAATGTTGAACGGTTTGTTCCGTGGAGAACATTAACAGGACGTCAATGTTTTTACCTTGATCATGATGGCTATATTGCTTTTGGTGAACATCTGCCAACCTATAAGCCTTCTCCACGTCCCGAGCATTATGGTGATTTACGGACGACTGAGCGAGATGGTGAATACAAAATATTAAATTATCTCACTCCTCATGGAAAGTGGCACATCCATTCTACGTATGGGGAAACCTTACGGATGTTGACGCTCTCTCGCGGTATAGAACCATTCTGGATGAATGAAGAAGACGCCAAGGATTTAGACATATGTGATAATAATTGGGTTGAAGTCATAAATGATCACGGAGTGCTCTGTACCCGTGCATGTGTGAGTGCGCGTATTCCCAAAGGAGTATGCATTGTCTATCACTCACCGGAGCGCATGTATGATGTGCCAAAATCACCTTCGCGAAAAATGCGCAGGGCAGGCGGGCATAATAGTTTGACGAGAACGCGTTTAAAACAAAATCTCATGCTTGGTGGCTATGGACAATTTACGTATGCGTTCAATTATTGGGGCCCTACCGGGTGTAATCGGGATACGCATGTTTTAGTGAGAAAGCTTCATAAACCAGAGTTTTAGAGGAGTTTTATGGATATTCGATCACAAATAGCTATGGTCTTTCATCTTGATAAATGTATTGGTTGCCATACCTGTTCTATTGCATGCAAGAATGTTTGGACCGATCGTAAAGGCGCTGAATACATGTGGTGGAATAATGTAGAAACAAAGCCCGGCACCGGATATCCTGCAAAATGGGAAGATCAGGAAGAATATAAAGGCGGATGGGAAAAAAATGGCGATGAGATTTTGCTCAAAGGAGCGGGTAAGAAAAAAGGCCTCAAAAATATTTTCCATAATCCCCATTTGCCCGTACTCGATGATTACTATGAACCGTGGACTTATAAATATGAAGATCTCTTTGATTCGCCTGAGGGTCATGATCAACCAACGGCTCGAGCAGTTTCACAAGTTACCGGGAAAATTATGGAGATTAAGGCAGGACCAAATTGGGATGATGATTTAAGCGGTTCTCCCGAATATGCAAAAAAAGATCCAAATTTGGCCGTACTCTCCTCTCATGAAAAAGAAGCTCTATTTCAAATCGAACGCTTGGTCATGTTTTATGTGCCACGCATTTGTAATCACTGCCTTAATGCTTCTTGCGTTGCCGCATGCCCATCAGGGGCAATTTATAAACGCGGTGAAGATGGCATTGTCGTTATTAATCAAGAACGATGTCGAGCATGGCGCATGTGCGTAACTGCATGCCCTTATAAAAAAACATATTATAATTGGAGTACCGGCAAATCTGAAAAGTGTATACTCTGTTATCCCCGTTTAGAAACAGGGCAAGTTCCTGCATGTATGCATTCCTGTGTTGGACGTATCCGCTATCTAGGGGTTCTCCTCTATGATGCTGATCGAATTCATGAAGTTGTTTCATGTCGTGATTCACAACTCATCGACATGCATCGAGATATGATTCTTGATCCGCATGATGAATTAGTTATTAAGAAAGCGAAAGAAAATGGTATTCATTTTTCAGTACTAGAGGCAGCACAAAAATCACCCGTGTATCGATTTGTTAAGGAATGGAAGCTTGCACTTCCTCTTCATGCTGAATATCGGACATTGCCTATGCTTTTCTATGTGCCTCCACTGCAGCCGGTCATGGGTGCAATCACGGAAGGTACGTATTCACATACAATCGAACATTTTTTTCATTCACTCGAAAAGATGCGCGTGCCCATTCGCTATTTAGCGCAGTTGTTTTCAATTGGTGATGAGGGAGTAATCAAAGAAGTTTTAAAAAAGATGATGGCAGTGCGATTATATAGAAGAGCAATAACGGCTGATTCACATTCATTAGAAAAATCAAAGGAGTTTTTGCAAGAAGTTGGACTTAATGAAAAGCTTGCAAATGCTATGTATCGATTAACATCGATCGCTCCATTTAATGAACGATTTGTTATTCCACCGAGCCATCGAGAGGAAGCGATCGAGATGCTCAAAGCAATTGATGAGAAAAAAGGCGAAGCCGGATTTGGGTTCCGCGAAGCCCCTGAAAGGAATTGGTAAGAATGCACAAAGCAAGAACCGAGCTCTATCATGCATTAGGAGAAGTTCTCAATTATCCGATGAATGGGTTTAATGGCAAGCTGAAAGAAATTGAAGCACTCCTTTGCGAAGAATATAGAGATGCGTGTGTACTCTGGCAAAAATTCATCGATGCTCTAAACGAGAAAAAAAATGCTGAGCTTGAAGAACTCTATGTTCGTACCTTTGATGTTCAAGCAGTAAGCTCACTTGATATTGGCTATGTACTCTTCGGCGAAGACTATAAGCGTGGCGTTTTTATGGCAGAACTCAAAAAAGAATTACGTGCAAAAAATATTGATTGCGGTTCTGAACTTCCTGACTATTTACCAAATCTTATGCATCTTATTCCTATTCTCGCTGATGAAGAGAAAAATACACTCGCTACCCATGCTCTTCTGCCTGCATTAGAGAAGATGCTCGGTAATTTTAAAGATACTGAAAACCCTTATCAATATCTCTTAGAGATTATACATCATCTTATTGAGAAGGAGATCCATAATGTTTGATATCGTATTATTTGCAGTCTTCCCGTATGTAGTCTTCATAAGTGCAATCGGCATTTCGATCTGGCGTTATTATTCGAGTGGATTCAAATTTTCTTCTTTATCTTCGCAGTTTCTTGAAAATCGAGAACTCTTCTGGGGATCAGTTCCCTGGCATATGGGAATACTCATTGTACTTTGTGGTCATCTTGTTGCATTTCTTTTTCCTAAAGAAATTCTTATATGGAATCAAATCCCCGTTCGTTTGCTTATCCTTGAAGTTTCTGCACTTTCTTGTGGCCTTCTTGCACTTGTTGGAATCGTATTGCTTATTCATCGTCGCCTCACGAACGCAAGAGTTAAAGTAGTCACCACAAAGGTAGATCTCGTTGTTCTTGCGTTACTCTTTATCCAAGTGGGATCTGGCGTGAGTATTGCACTGACCTATCGCTGGGGATCATCATGGTTTGCACTTGCTATGGCTCCGTATCTCAAATCAATTTTTCTTCTAGAGCCTAATATAAATTATCTTATTGGCATGCCCTTTATGGTAAAGCTTCATGTTCTTAATGCATTTTGTATTATCGGTGTGCTTCCCTTTACGCGCTTAATTCATTTTTTAGTTCCACCGATTGCCTATATATGGAGGCCATATCAGCTGGTTATATGGAACTGGAATAGGAAGAGAAGGTAGATTATGACCGAAAATAGTAAAGCAATCACCGTACTCATTATGAATACACTGGCATTCACGGTATGTTTTGCCGTGTGGATGATGAATGGAGTTCTCGTGACCTTCTTAGTTGAGAACAATGTGTTTTCCTGGGACAAGGCCCAGATGGGTGTATTAATTGGAGTACCCGTTCTTACCGGTTCTCTCATGCGTTTGCCTGTTGGAGTACTCACGGATAAATACGGCGGTCGAATTGTGTATACGATTCTTATGCTTATAGCTGCTATCACCACGTATCTTTTGAGCTATGCTGATAGTTATAGAAGCTTTATACTTGCGAGCCTTGGTTTTGGATTATCGGGAGCTGCGTTTGCCGTAGGTATTGCGTATACCTCAGTCTGGTTTCCCCGAGAACGACAAGGAACAGCGCTTGGTATTTTTGGTGTGGGTAATGCAGGTGCAGCACTAACAAGTATGGGTGCGCCGGTCTTATTAAGATTTCTCACATCGAATAGCGAGCACTTAGAAAATTGGCGGGTCTTTCCAAAAATATATGCTGGAGTTCTTATCACAATGGCGATTCTTTTTTATTGTATGACCTTTACGAAAATTGCATCGAACAATAATTATTCATCACTATTTGCTCGGCTTCGTCCACTAAAAGAAATACGCGTATGGCGTTTTGGGCTTTATTATTTTTTTGTCTTTGGTGGATTTGTCGCGCTGGCTCAGTGGCTTATTCCTTATTATGTTAATGTATATACCATGAGTATTGCAACTGCGGGGCTTATGGCATCCATATTCAGCTTACCTTCTGGAGTAATTCGTGCTTTAGGTGGATTACTCTCCGATCACTATGGTGCACGTCGAATTATGTATTGGGTTTATGGGTCGTGTCTTATCTGTAGTATTTTATTGATTGTCCCTCAAATGAGTATTCGATCTCCTGGTAATGGAATTATGACAATAAAAAAGGGGACAGTTACAAAGATTACCGAAAATGAAATTTTTATTGATGAGACTCCGTATTCCTATACATATAATACATCATCTGAAAAAAATATGAGGAGTAATTCATATACGCAAGAAACACTGATTTTCCCTACAGCTCACTTCTGGCAAGAACCAATAGTCATGGTTGGGCAGGTAGTTAAAAAGAAGGAGCTCCTCGCTCGAGGCATTACTGATATTTATTTTCAGGCCAATGTATGGATCTTTACATTCCTTGTTTTCATCTTGGGAATTATGATGGGTATTGGAAAAGCCGCTGTGTATAAACACATCCCTGAGTATTTTCCCAATGAAGTAGGTGTCGTTGGTGGTATTGTCGGTGTTATTGGCGGACTTGGTGGATTCTTTTGTCCTATCATATTTGGAAGTCTTCTCAAAGCAACAGGTATCTGGACGACCTGTTGGATGTTTTTTGTAGCTCTTGTTTCACTCAGTTTATGGTGGATGCATCGAGTGATTCAAAAGATGATGAAACAAAAAGTCCCCGAGCTCGTAACTATGATCGAGAATAAATGAGATGGAGTAGATTTATATGAAATCATTATCAGCATGGAATCCTGAAGATACAACATTTTGGGAGAGAGAAGGTAAAAAGATTGCGGTACGAAATTTACTCATCTCTATTCCAAATCTCTTACTCGCTTTTAGTATATGGATGCTGTGGAGTATGATCATTGTACGTATTCAAGGATTACACGATAATAATCCGGCACTTTTTAATTTTGCTTTATGGAATGAACATCCTCTCATGGATGATGCCTATCGAGCATTATTATATACACTACCTGCTGTTGCTGGCCTCTCCGGTGCAACGACTCGTATTACGAATTCATTCATAGTTGCAATATGTGGTGGACGAAACGTAAAAGGTATAACAACACTGCTCATGATCCTACCGGCTTTAGGAACGGGAATTGCACTCCAAGATCCCCAAACGTCATTTTTCGTTTTTATTATACTTGCAGCGTTATCAGGAATTGGCGGTGGAGCCTTTGCTTCATCAATGTCAAATATTAGTTTCTTCTTCCCCAAGCGCATGCAGGGACTTACTCTAGGCCTCAATGCAGGATTAGGAAACTTAGGTGTTGCGGTCATGCAACTCATTGTTCCTTTGGTGATTACGTTTGGAATTTTTGGTGATGAACCATATCTTTTGGGCAATACATCGGTATGGCTCGGCAATGCAGGATTAGTGTGGGTTCCAATTCTTTTATTTTTCGGAATTCTTGCTTTCATGTTTATGAATAACATGGAAGAACATCATTCAGGAAATTTCTTCAGGGCCTTGGGAAATTATGTATGGTTAGAAATTATTGGTTTTGGAGGAGCCTTTGTAGGAATTATTTTATTATTGATTCCGTGGCGCGGAGTTCCTGAACTCGTAAAAATAGCAATGATTGTTCTTGCGAGTATTATCGTAACAGTAATTCTATTGAAAGTATGTATACCTCAAAAAATAAAACCCCTTGTACAGAAACAATTTGGAATTTTTCGTGATAAGCATAATTGGATGATGACGTATCTTTATATGATGACCTTTGGGTCATTTATTGGATATTCGAGTGCTTTTCCTAAATTACTCAAAGATGTGTTTGGGTATATTCGTGTTGATGCAGAGGGTAATCCTCTTTCTGAGACAATCGTTAATCCGTATGCGCCCGATATCTTTTCCTATGTTTTTTTAGGAGCTGCTTTAGGAGCCGCTATCAGACCAATTGGAGGTTGGTTATCCGATAAATATGGTGGTGCTCGTGTTACTCATTGGGATACGATTATTATGATTATTACAACTTTCTTCGTTGGCTATAGTATTCATGAAGCTCAAAGTTCTCCTCATCCAGAAGATTATTTTTTGTCATTTTTGGGTCTCTTTATTCTTCTCTTTGTAACAACAGGAATTGGAAATGGATCAACCTTCCGTATGATTGCCGTTATTTTTTCGAAAGAGGAACGAGGGCCTGTTCTTGGCTGGACATCAGCAGTTGCTGCTTTTGGATCATTCTTGATTCCGATACTATTTGCAATGCAGATTTCACAAGGCACTCCTGAGTATGCATTCTATGGTTTTGCCGCCTATTATGTGAGTTGTTTGCTCCTCAATTTTTGGTTCTACCATCGTAAAAATGCTCACGTACATTGTTGAGAGAATATTTATGAAATTACCTGCACGAACAACGAGTATAATAATTTTAATGCTCATCGGAGTGACATCTCTTGTTATACAAGGAATTACAAATCTTGAAAGTAACCAAGGCTATGCACCAGAGCAGCCACTAAAATTTTCTCATAAAGTTCATACGGGCGATAATCCAATTCCCTGTCTCTACTGTCATTACGGTGCTCTTTCGAGCCGACATGCAGGGATCCCTTCACTTACTGTCTGTATGAATTGTCATTCGAATATTAAAAAAGATTCAGAAGAGATTGGAAAGATTAAAAAGCAATTAGAAGAAGGAAAACCAATTGAATGGGTAAAAATAAATCGTTTAGCTGATTTTGTTTATTTTAGTCATGAACAACATGTCAGTGTTGGCAAAATAAACTGCCAGGAATGCCATGGAGCTATTGAAAAGATGATGATCACCGAGCAAGAAAAACAATTTACCATGGGATGGTGTATTGATTGTCATCGCAAAAAAGACGTAGTGATTCCGGGGACATTAGAGATCGTTAAAGAGAGTGAAATTGGAGGAGAAGATTGTGGAAAATGCCACTATTAAAAAACAATTAGTATACTGGCAAAGCCTTGAGGAAAAGAATAATCCACAAGAGCTACGCGATACAAAAAGTGATGAATTTAATATAGAAGCGTTTTTTGAGACAAATGCAAAGAACGTTGAATTTGGAAGAAGAGACTTCTTAAAATTAATGGGTTTTGGATTAGCGAGTGCTATGGTCGCTTGTTCGAAGATGCCCATTGAAAAGGCTATTCCGTATCTCGTTCAACCCGAAAATATCATTCCCGGTAAAGCATATTGGTATGCTTCGACGTGCGCTGCATGTCCGAGTGCGTGTGGAATCCTCGTGAAAAATCGTGATGGCCGGCCAATTAAAATAGAGGGCAATAATCTTTCTCCATTAAATAGAGGAGGTCTCTGTGCACTCGGCCAGGCAAGCGTTCTTGAAGTGTATGACTCATCTCGATTACAATATCCATTAATTAATGGGAACAAAGCTTCATGGGATGAGCTTGATACGGGAGTAATAAAAGAGATAAAAAAAATTAAAGCTAAGCGAGGCCGCATTGCCTTTGTCTCTCATACGAATGTAAGTCCAACACAAAAAAGAAATATACAGAAATTTTTTGAATCGTTTCCGCAGGCCGATCATATTATGTACGATCCCATCTCCTATGATGGCATACTGAATGCTCATGAACGGGCATTTGGAAAACGAGTCATTCCTCATTTTAATTTTGAGAAGGCAGAAATGATCCTCTCTTTTGGAGCTGATTTTCTTGGCACATGGCTTTCACCCGTCGAATTTTCGAAACAGTATGTACAAAAAAGGCGTGTATCGGAAGAGAATCCATCAATGTCTCGACATTATCAGTTTGAATCAAGGCTATCACTCACCGGAGCAAATGCCGATTATCGAATTCCTATGCATACATCTCGTTTTGGAGAAACTCTCATTGCACTTCTTGATTCAATAGAAGGACGAATTCCGAGTGATCAAAAATTAATTGAAACTATTGCCGAGGAACTCAAAGCCAATAAAGGTAAAAGTATTATTGTATCAGATTCACCCGATGAGAGTACTCAATTACTTATAGCTTATCTCAATTATATTTTAGGAAATTACCAAAACACATTGTCACTTGATCATCCCTCATTACAGAGACAGGGAAACGCACGGGCATTACGAAACTTTGTCGATAAAGTCGAAAAAAATTATTATGATGCCGTATTCATTTATGGAGCAAATCCCCTCTATGATACTGGTTATGGGAAGCGTCTCGAGGCGGCATTTCAAAAGAGCGTGATGATTTGTCTTTCTGAACGTTTAGATGAAACGACGAGAAAGACAAAATATGTTGCGCCTCTTTCTCATTTCCTCGAGTCATGGAATGATGCTGAACCCATTCGCGGGCTATTCCATCTTTCTCAACCTCTTATAGAGCCTCTTTTTGATACGCGGCCATTCAATGAGATTCTTACTCGTTGGCAAGGCAAAGAGGAATCATCACTTCATAGAATACAAGAATTTTGGAAAAAAAATATTTATTCACGGCAAAGAGTGAGTGAATCATTCGAGGCATTTTGGAATCGATCCGTACATGATGGGTATTGTGATACAAGATTACCAAACACGAAAGAGTTACAATTCTCTTGTGCACTCGATGAAATTCGGAAAGAAATGGTAATCCAGAATGAAAAGCGCGATGGGTTTGAACTTGTTTTCTATGAATCAGTTGCCCTGCGTGATGGGCGCGCTGCTAATAATCCCTGGCTTCATGAATTACCTGATCCTATAACAAAAATTACCTGGGATAATTATGTGAACATTTCGCCGAGAGATGCGAAGCGGCTCGGCGTTGCAACGGGAGATGTTGTAGAAATAACTAAAGATGATATTTCAATAAAAATTCCTGCATATATTCAACCATGCCTTACACAAGGCACGCTTGCAATTGCTCTTGGGTATGGAAGAAGAAGCGTTGGCAAAGTAGGTAATAATCTTGGTGTCGATGTATATCCATTTTTGGAGCATGCACATGGAAATTATTTTGTAGAGAATGCCGCTTTGAGAAAGACAGGGAAAAGCATTGAATTTGCTCTAACTCAAACCTATTCCGAGCTTCTCGGCAGACCTATTGTTAAAGAAACAACTCTTGAAAACTTCAAAAAAGACCAAGAGGCTGGAAATCACGATATTCCGCATCTGCATATGTTATGGCAAGGCCATGAAAATCAAGTTCATTCATGGGGACTTGCCATTGATCTCAATGCATGTACCGGATGCTCTTCATGTATTATTTCA
>CAZRKD010000002.1:21725-25630 GCA_964600515.1 uncultured bacterium | reverse complement strand
CAATTGATTCTGCTTGTACCAAATCAAATCGCCCGTTCAAAAAAGCTCGCTTGGTAAATTCGCCGGGCTCTGCGAGTCGCGCACCAGCCTTGATTAAACTTGACAGGACTTCTTGTAAGATAATTGGATTTCCATGTACAAACAATTCAACACAATCTTCTTTTGTATATGAATGCGGAGACTTCATATAGAGAGCAGTGCAGTCATCGATGCATTTTCTTTCATGCGAAAGAATTCCGTAATACAGTTTTTGTGATTCGACGTTTGAAGCATGAGAAAATGGAATAAATAAATGACTCACTATTCGTAAAGAATCTTTGCCGCTTACGCGAATTCCCCCAATCGACGATATCCCAAGCGGTGTAATGATTGCACAAATAGTATCTTCATGATAAAGACGCATGGGATTTTAAAATCTCTTCTTCTTTGCCTTTTAATTCATGAGGAATGATGAATAACTGTCTATTTCGTCCTTCTCCCATACTCTTTGTATAAACCTTGTTATGGTTACTGAGCATTGTATGAACGAGCCAACGATCAAATATATTTGCAGTATCAACTCTGATAGGCTTTCCTGTTTGTAATGCCTTTTCTGTAAGCGAATCGACAGTGTGCTGGAGACTACGCTTCCGTCGCTCACGATAGCCTCCGACATCAACACAAATCAGTTTGCCCGTTCGATCACCTCGATGAACCATTCGTCCAAGTAGATACTGAAGTGCATTCAGGGTATTGCCATCTTTGCCAATCAAAATTCCGCTATCGTCGCATATGACATTAAGATACACTTCATCATCTCGCTCACGTACTTCAATATTTCCTTCTCCAATAATATATTTCAAAATCGTACTGAGCATGCTTCTCGCTTTATCGGCAACTGAATGAGCGCCATTATCATTCGTCATTGCTCGGGCTTTTATTTTTGCATTGTTTTTTTTCATTCCTAAAAATGATTTTGATTCTGGTTCAAGAACCTCGACCTCTAATTGTTCTTCTCTAACACCAAACTCATGACACGCTTCTTTTCGCGCATCTTCAACGGTTTTGGCACTAAATTCTTTCCATTCCATATATACCTCCTATTTATTATATTTTGTCATATATACTTGTTGGGGAATTGATGCAAGTGAACTCACTAAGATATAGAGCACCAATCCCGATGGCAGTGCAATCATAAAGATTGAAAATATAATAGGCATGAACTTCATTATCTTTGCTTGCGCTGGATCCATTGTCCCGGTCGGCGTAAGTTTTTGCTGGAAAAACATTGCCGCAGCCATAAGAACGGGTGAAATATAATAGGGATCAGGTGCTGATAAATCCTGTATCCACCAAAAAAATGGCGCATGCCGCAGCTCAATTGAATTATAGAGAACGCGATAAAGAGCAAAGAAAATGGGCATCTGCAAAAGCATGGGCAAACATCCACCAAGAGGATTTACCTTATTTCGTTTAAATAAATTCATTGTTTCAAGATTAATACGCTGTTTATCAGTTGCATATTTCTTTTTTATCGCTGCAAGCTCTGGGCCTAATTTTTGCATGGCCTTCATTGATTTATACTGCTTACGATTAATAGGATATAAAAGAAGTCTCACAAGTAATGTCAGAATAATAATCGCAATTCCGTAATTTTTTACATAGGCATAAATCAATTTTAAGAGCTGCAAAAGTGGCCGTGCTATTGGTCCAAGCCATGAACCTAAATCGATTGATTTCTCAAGATTGGGAGCAATGCTTTTTAATAGATTAATTTCTTTAGGCCCCGCATACATATTAAATGCATATTTTCCATCAGTATTTTCTTTCAGTGCCTTTTCTATATAGCGTGCCCAAGTCAACGTTTTTTTATCCTCGCCTCTTTGAACATGGATTGATTCAAACTTTGAAATAGTCGGAATGAATGAAGTTACAAAATACTGATCGTCAATGCCGAGCCATGAAATATTTCCTGAGAAAACTTTGTCCTCTTGTGGTTTAAGATCTCCAAGGACATTATGAAAATATTCGTGATTGGTATATATCAAAGCTCCATGAGCAACGTTTGGAGTTGGCATGAAAAAACTACCTTTTTTTGTTTCCACAATTTCAAAAGGAATAGCGAGCGAGAGATTAACGAGCAGTAAAGATGAACTGATATTTTTTATAGTATAGGAACTCTCCACAATAAACCCAGAATCTTCTATGCGATAATGTTTTTCAATTGCAAAAAGGTTTTTAAAAATCTTACTAAAAACAATCTCTTTTGAATCATGCTTTAAAACCCTGTATATTCCATTAATAAATTCATCATCTATCTTTTGTTTATTAATCTCTATATCGAGCCGAGGCAGAAAATATTTCTCATTTTTCTGTAAAATAAGATTTATATTTTCTTTAGAATTATGTTCTTTGTTATAGTGCTTTAAAATAATCTCGGTAAATAATCCTCCTTTATTTGAGACTTCAAAAAGGACATCGTTATTTTCAAGTGTGTAGTTTTCGAGAGCTTCATGAAGAGGGGCAGTACTCTTTATATCAGGGATAGCCGGAAACGTTGATAGTGTTCCCGTATCTTCACTCCCTATTTTTGTTTCGGTTTTTTGTGCTACTTCTTCCGCAGATTTTTTTGCAGGATGCTCCTCCTTCGGAGCAAAAATAATCCAGATAACAATACAAAGCACAACCGCAACCAATAACCTTTTCTCTGATCCTTCCATAATCTCCTTAATTTTTATGGGATATCAACTCCGCCTGTACATAATGGGTTACATCGAAAAAGTCTATATATAGTTCGTAGTATCCCTATACAAACACCATAGCGCTCGATTGATATTTTAGAATATTCGGAACAGCTTGGATAAAACCGACACTGATTTCCAAAAATTGGCGAGAGAACTATTTGGTATAATTCGATTACTTTAATGAATAATTTTTTTAAAAATTCCCGGCATTTCATCTTTTATTAATTGCCATATTGCTTGTTTTTCAATTAATTGCGCCTCTTTTTTTACTACAATGACAATATCCTTTCCCATTCCAAATTTTTCTTTATTAAGCCTAAAATATTCTCGAAGCCGACGTTTCCACTGATTTCGTATATGAGCTTTTCCAACTTTTTTACTCACCGAGAGGCCTAATCTATTATACGTTTGTCCATTGTCAACTGTATACAAGATGAGGTTTTTTGTAAAATAACGCTTTCCGTTTTTGTAAACTACGCTAAATTCACTCGTTTTTTTGATGCGCTCATCTTTAGTGAAAGTAAAGGCCATTACTTCTTCGGAATAGTCACGGTGAGTTTTTTTCGTCCTTTTTTTCGTCGGCGTTTCAACACAGTCTGACCATCTTTCGTGCTCATGCGTTTTAAAAAGCCATGTGTGCGTAAGCGTTTTATTTTACTTGGTTGATAGGTGCGTTTCATTACAATCTCCGTTCTCGTTAAAATAGGCAACCTACTCGTAAATAGACTTTTTTGTCAAGCGGATTAGCCTCGAAAAATGGGGGTACGGTTTTCACAAAGACATGCCAGGCATGTCTTTATTGGATCTTTCCCTTAGTAAATATGCAAAGTACATGCCAAAAATTCAACAAAAAAAAATACACATTCTCTCCATGGGTAATTTGACATATACATATAAAATGTATATATTAATATGTATATGAGAACAACAATCATATTAAAAGATGCGCTTATTGAGAAGGCAAAAGAAGCTACGGGAATTAAAGAAAAAACAGCTCTCATTCATCGCGGTTTAGAACTACTGATTCAACAAGCAGCTATTGAACGGTTAATTCATCTCGGTGGAAAAGCTCCAAAGATACAATCCATTCCGCGGAGACGTTTGTAATTCATTATGAAGGTACTCGTCGATACTTCTGTCTGGATCGACTACTTCCGGAAGAAAGAGTCCGTTTTCAACAGG
>CAZRKD010000002.1:19038-21715 GCA_964600515.1 uncultured bacterium | reverse complement strand
TCATCCATAGTTCAGTCATTGGAGAATTAGCCTGTGGACATATCCCTCATCGAGATCAATTCTTACAAGATTTATATCTATTACCTCATGCAGTTGAGGCAACGCTTGAAGAAGTGCTCGAGTTGATTGAAAACAAAAAACTCTACGGAATGGGATTAGGATTGATTGACGTTCAACTAATCGCAAGTGCAGTACTTTCAGGCGCAACATTACTTACTCTTGATAAACGATTACAAAAATATGCTCCATCTTAGGCAGTATCAGAACCTTGTTCATCTTAATCGATAAAAACGAAAAATGTGTGGCTCAATGCCATCGACTGAAATTTCTTCGAGTGTGCCTTTTTGTAATTTCTCACAAAGCCAGCCTGGGGCTTTGAGAGATAGATCTTTGCGATTACATTCATTATCGGTATATTCGCGAGACTGAGGACTATGAAAAAAAACTGAGCCTTGTGTTGGATCTTTGTCACGTCGTTTTTTAGTAAAAACCGTAAGAACAGCTTTATAAGCACGAGCATATTCTCGCTTTTCTCTTATATTGAGGTTTTTATATATAAGAGATCTTTCCCATTTGTTTTTTTGTATCTTATTTTCTTTAGTCCACACTTCATCAGGGCTTACACCGCTAAACTGATTTTTTTCGAATATAACTCGTGAAACCGAATTCCCAAATTGAGCTGAATTCATTCGATTATAAATAACCCATGCAATTGCTTCTCGCGTTTTTTGATTGATATCAATTCCAGATGCCTCATGAAAGATAAGCCGTGTTAAAAGAGTCTTTTCGATATTCGTAAGATTTTTCTTAGATATGAGGCCTATACTTAGAAAAGTGATTATGAGCGCACAGCATATAGCGTATAGCGGATAGCGGGAAGAATGTTTTTTTCTATACGCTATACACTGCACGCTATACGCTATAATGTCTGAGGTTTCTTTTGATCGAGTTCTTTATTTAATTCTGTCATCGCTTCATCAGCTTTTGCTTTTAAAAAAACTGCCTGTTTTTCTTGTGCTTCTTTGACTTTATCTTTCAGTGATTGGATGACACTATCATACGAAAGCGAAGCTAAGGCATATAAATTACCTGAATCATCTCGCCAATAATCAATAACTTGGGCTCCAACCAACTCCGCATCGGTTACGGTCTTTGCAATATTTGACACAAATTCAACTGATCCACTTGCTTCAGGGTTGGTGTAATCTTTATGCGATTCCATAAAATCCTTCATGAGGCTTGCAACATGAGTATTGAGTGTCGTTGCAATCTCGGCTAATGCTCGATTTGAAGCTGCCTTTCTTTCCATCATAGGATTTGGATCGCGACTAATAACGCCAACTCCATACACAACTTTTCCTTTTTCGGTTTCGAAAGCTCCGCTGCCTTTTTCTACCCATTTTGGAGGTGTTCCGCCAGTCTTAACGGTTTCTTTTTTTCCACCGCAAGTTACCATCAGCAATCCAAAAATAATGCTCATATAAATTACTAAATAGTGTCGCATACAAATACCTCCTAATTTAAGCCATAATGTTCGCCTTTTTCTTCAAGAGGCGAGATGGTATATATAACATTTGTTTTAACAGGAATCAATTTTTTCGTATCATGAATAAATTTTTCAAAATCAAGGCCTACTTCAATAATATTATCTTCATGTTCGGTAGTGAAAACTTTCGTAACTGAAAGTTCCACAACACCTTCTCCATCTGTTCGTGGCTTTGTTTCAATTGTAGCATTCGCAGTTACGAGTTCTGTTTTAATTGGAAAATCCTGAAGAGGAATCTTGACTCCATTATGAGAAAAATACACAAGGAGTTTAATAGGCTCGGCTAAAAAACTTTCCGACGTTGCCTTTTGGTTATTGCCTGAAACAATATCAATTCGTACATTAAGAATCATATCCTGGAGGTCTGCTTCAATATAACGAGATGACAGTTCATCAAAGGCTCTATCATTGGTAAGCTTATGGAAAAGATTTCTTTTTCTGGTGTAATAGTCGAGTAATGATAACGATTGGAGATACAAGACAAAACTTTGAGAATAGTTTTCTTCTTTTTTATATTTTTCCGCACGAAATATGCTATCCCGAATAAGAAGATCAGTTTCTCCAAGTTTTTTTGTGAGATAATTTTTTAACGTATTTTTATGAATTACTGCAAGTACATATAATCTAGATTCGATGGAATCATAGTAATGTTTTGTTTCTATGAATGGAAATTCTTCTTCAAATACTGATAATTCATACGATACTTGAGCTTCGTTTTCACCCGAAATAATTTTTTCTAAAAGCTTTGTTTTAGTAGCTTCTTCTATTTTAGGTAATTGTTCTTCAACCGTAGAATGTATTTGAGTATGGGTAAGAGCAGCAAAATACTGATTCGTTCCATACCTTGTTATTCCGAGCGATTCTACCCAAAGAGGCTTCTGGGCTTGATAATTGGAACTTAAGGCACCTTTTTTATTGGAACCACATGCACTTAAAAAAATAACGAAAACTAATAACAAATATGCTGATAATTTCATTATACGCCTCATAAACAACAGGACACTTTTATTGTCAAGAAGTTTTGGTTTTTTGCATTAATCTCTTGACATATGCCAATAAGATATTATTTAATATTATAAATATTAAATTATATTTAAAGTTAAAACTGGATTTATTTAATTAAAAGTTGAT
>CAZRKD010000002.1:0-19028 GCA_964600515.1 uncultured bacterium | reverse complement strand
AATATATGAATATGAATGCATAAAGGGACACAGCTTTGAGCTCATGCAAAAAATAGGAGAAGCAAAGCCAAAACACTGTATTCATTGTACAAGTAGTGTTCATAAACTCATTTCTCAATCGAGTTTTCAACTTAAAGGCACAGGCTGGTACGCTACTGATTATGCAAAAATGAAAGAAACGAAATCCGGAGAAAAACCTACAACAGAAAAGTGTGAAACACCAAAGACAGGTGAAAATAAATCTACTAACCAAAAAGCAGCATAGGGAGAAAAATGTATGGCCAGAATAACTGTAGAAGATTGTCTAGAAAAAGTTTCCAATCGATTTTCGCTTGTTCTCTTAGCAGCACAACGTGCTCGACAGCTTATCAATGGAGCTCAGCCCTTAATTAAAGCTGAAAAAAATAAACCTCTCGTTATCGCCCTTCGTGAAATTGCAGCTGGGGTTGTAAAGCCAAAAGTCAAAGAAGATAAAGACTAAAACATATGTCTTCGCATGCTGATGTTGATGAGTAATCCAATTCCTATCATGCTGATGACAAGCGAAGATCCTCCGTAACTAAAAAATGGTAATGTAACTCCTACAACGGGAAGAATATCGAGTTCCATGCCGATGTTTACAAAGATCTGTGTAAAGAGCATGGCAGTTACGCCAAATGCAAGAATAGATCCAAATTTATCTTTTGAGCGAGCAGCAATAGTAAGCCCAGAAGAAATGAGGAGGAAAAAAAGAAGTATTACAACGAAACATCCAAGAAAACCCCATTCTTCCGCAAAAACAGAGAAAATAAAATCAGTATGCTGTTTGGGCACAAATTCTAATTTTGATTGCGTTCCTGATAAAAAACCTTTTCCAATGAGTTTGCCTGAGCCAATGGCTATAATGGATTGAGTGATATGCCATGCATCGCCCAGTCGGTCTTTTGCAGGATCAAGAAAAACGCGAATTCTGTCTTTTTGATATTCTTTCAGAATAAAATACCATGCAATTGGAATCGTACAGAGTATCCCAAAAAAAATTTGTCCAATGGTTCGTAATCTGAGTCCCACATAGATGAGTGTGGCTCCAAAAACCATGATGATAAGTAATGCTGTTCCTAAATCAGGTTCTTTTAAAACCAATATGAAGGGGATAAGCGCAAGAACTGAGGGCGTGAGAATTGTTTTGAATGTATACCCATAGAGGCTGTCACTTTTACTAAAATATTTTGCCATAATAATGATAACGGCAATCTTTGATATCTCTGAGGGCTGTATGCTAAAACCACCAAAGCTAATCCATCTTCGCGCTCCATAAACAAGAGTACCATTAATTAATACATAGGTAAGCATCATAACCGTAAGAATATAAATTGGCCATGCAAGTTTTTCCAAATAATTATAATTGACAATACTAGCTATTAGTAACACCCCAAAACCTACGGCTACCCACATAAGTTGGGTTGTAATTATAGGAAAAAGAATTCTTGTTTCTGTTCTATAGATAGCGCTATAGAGATTCATGAGACCAATGCTTATCAATATTCCCGTAAGAATAAGCACGGGCCAATCAATATGCCCAACCGATCGTTTATCTAACATAAAATATCTCCTGGCTATTGTGGAGTTCTTTCAGTTCTTTATTTCGTTTTTCTATGTATGCTTCAATTACTGCTTTTGCTTTAGGAGCAGCACTCGTAGATCCATGACCTCCGTGTTCAACTACAACCGCAACAGCAATTTCAGGATTCTCGAAAGGAGCAAATGCAACATAAAGCGCGTGATCTCTAAAACGACGTTCTTTTTCTACTCGTCGCTCTCCAGGTGGTAAGCCTCTCACCTGAGCCGTCCCCGTTTTGCCCGCAATAGTAGTCAATTGCGACCGTGAAAACCAATAGGCTGTCCCATTCGGGCTGTTGGCAACATCTCGCATAGCCAAGTGAATAATACTCCACGTCTTTTCTGAAATCTTCAATTTTCTTTTCGGGGTGCCAAGTAAAGAAGGGCCCTTGATTAACTGATACCCAGGGGTTTCGACTGACAAAAGAATTCTCGGCTCATACAGTGTTCCCTTATTTGCTACGGTAGCAACCATATACGCTAATTGTAAAGGTGTAGCAGTATTAAATCCCTGCCCTATTGCTGTAGATAGTGTTTCACCTAACTGCCATGGCTCTCGCCGCGCTTTTAATTTCCACTGACGAGTTGGAACAAGCCCCATCTTTTCGTCATTCATTCCAATACCCGTTGGTTCTCCCAAACCAAAGAGCCTCGCATAGTCAGAGATTAGATCAATCCCGACTTTTAAACCAACATGCCAAAAATAAACATCACATGATTTAACAATAGCATCATGGATATTAACAATCCCATGTCCTTCTTTCTTATGACATCGATAGACTCGTCGACCTAAACGAAACGTTCCATTGCACCTTACTTTCATGTCAGTATCCACTAAGCCCTCTTCTAATGCTGCAGCCGCAACAATCAGTTTAAACGTTGATCCTGGGGGATATTGTCCTCTCTGCGTTCGGTCCATAAGAGGCAACATCGGATCATTATTTAATGCTCTCCATTGTTTATTTGAAACTTTTTTCGCAAAAATTTCTGGACTAAAAGATGGATAACTCACCATTGCTAAGATATCACCATTACGAGGGTCTAGAGCAACGATACTTCCCGATTCTTCTTCTTTAAACAAATCATACGCAACTTTTTGAAGATCTGCATCAATAGAAAGCGTAATATTATCACCTCGAATTGGCTTTCGCGCAAGATGCATAAACGATATTTTTACATTCACTGATTTTTTATTTTTTCGAATCCTCCCTCGCGCATCAACTTCTGCAGGATTAATTCCATCAATACCTCGCAAATGTCGTTCGAATTTTTTTTCGCTTCCAAAAATCCCAATATAATCTCCCAATTTATAAGGATTCTCTCGATCCTTATCCTGTAGAGCTTCTAGTTTTCTCTCATCGATTTCACCAAGAAAGCCAATAAAATGGGCTCCAATCGGCCCAGCAAGATAATTACGTAAAGGCTTGACGTCATCAATATCTACACCATTTAAAACATCTCGAAATTTATTTGTTTCAATAAAAGCCAATTGTTCCCATGGCAGATCACGCAGAAGCGTATACTGCCGATACATATTCATCTGCTTCATACGCGTTATTTCGCGTGCAAGATCTTCCTTCTCGTAATCAAGATTGAGTGTTGATTTTAAATACTCAAGTGTCTTAACAAGATCTTTTGTATACGCTCGAGTAATCGTAAGATCGAACGAAGGACGGTTACTGACAAGCACCTTTTTGTTTCTATCAAAAATAATTCCACGAGGAGCTGGGCGCCAAATTTTTACAATTCTATTTTCTTCAGAGAAATTGCGATAGTAATTTCCCTTCCAGATTTGTAAATACCATAAGCGAGCAATGAGAATAAGAAAAAGAATAGAAGCTATAATAACAAAAGTATTTGCTCGTGATCTAAATTCTCGTACTTCAAATTTTCGTCCAAGTGCCATTTGTAAATAATATCAGATTTATTGAAGACGTTTCAATTCACTTCAATAGTTAATCCATCATAACCAACAAATACATGAGGTGGCAAACGCTTTGATAATTCATCGTAGTCAAATTGATGACTCATGTGAGTGAGGTACGCTCGCCGAGGCTTTAATATTTCGATTTCTGCAAGGGCCTGTTGTAGAGAAAAATGTTTTCTGAGGGGCTTTTCCATTACTGCATTGATAATGAGTACATCGAGATTTTTCAGTAACGAAAGAGAACATTCCGGAATTCCACTGGCATCAGTGATATACGCAAAATCTCTCATGCGAAAAGCCGTAATAATATCTTCGGCATGCTCTATATCAAGTGCAAAAACTTTTTCACCAAAAATTTCATTTTCATGCTTTAACTCATGTTCAATAAGCTGAGGTACCCAGCTTTTTGGATTAACAGCAAAAATATATTCAAATCGTTTTCTTATTTCTAAAAGGGTTTCTTTTGTTGCATACATTGGAATAGATTTTTTGTGAAGTAAATTTATAACTCGAAGCTCATCAATGCCATTGATGTGATCGGTGTGGGTATGCGTATATAAAACCGCATCAACATTAGAGATGTTATTGTGTAAACACTGCAGTCGAAAATCAGGAGTTGTATCGATGATAAATGAATGCTTATCGACTTCAATATAGACCGATGAGCGAAAGCGTTTATTTTTTGGATTTGTCGAAGTACATATATTACAGGTGCATCCGATCATGGGAACACCGACCGATGTGCCTGAACCGAGCATAATTACTTTCATACTTGATAAGATATGTAATCATGAGATTTTATACAACACATTTTTATCATATTTGATTTTGCTCCATAAATACGCTACAAAGCGTAGATTATGGCGATACTCGATATTATTACCTATCCAGCTGAAATACTTTTGCGGCCAACAAAGCCCATTGAAGCATTTGATGAGAAACTCAAAAAATTAGCAGCTGATATGATAGAAACTATGAATGCTGCTTCGGGCGTCGGACTTGCAGCAAATCAAGTGAATGTAGAATTTCAAATTGGAGTTATCAGCTTATCTGAGGATAGAAAAAAAAGTAATACTCCAAAAGAATATTTAATTTTTGCAAATCCAAAGATTATTGAAGGCAAAAATGAAGTCATGAGTAAAGAGGGATGCCTGAGCCTTCCTGATTTTTCCGAAGAAGTACAGCGTTTCGAAGAATTACTTGTTGAATTTCTCACTATCAATAATAGCATGGAAAGACGGCGCCTCGTGGCTCTTCCCGCAATTGCATTTCAGCATGAGCTCGATCATCTTAATGGCATCACGCTTTTGAATCGCGTCAGTAAACTCAAAGTTCGACTGTACAAAAAAGAATTGCAAAAGGCAGCTAAGACTCCATGATACGAATTATCTTCATGGGCACTCCCGATTTTAGCCTTCCATCATTACACTCTCTTGTTAAAAATAAATCTTATGAAGTCATTGTATTCACACGTCCCGCAAAGCCCAAAGGGCGAGGATTAGAAATAGAGCCATTACCGGTCGAAGTATTTGCCAAAGAAAAAAAGCTGCCATTATATACTCCGCCAAATCTCAAAGATGAATCTCTAATTGCTCTCTTAAAAAAACTTTCTCCGGATTATATCATCACCTGCGCGTATGGTTTATTTTTACCTAAAACGATTTTACAAATCCCTAAAAAGACATGCATTAACATACATCCATCTCTATTACCAAAATACCGTGGAGCAGCTCCTATTAATTGGGCACTCATTAATGGAGACAAAGAAACGGGCACAACGATAATGTTTATGGATGAAGGAATGGATACAGGTGATATTCTTTTCCAAAAAAAACTCGAGATTCTTCCTCTTGATAATGCCGAAACATTGGGATCTCGCCTTTCTTCTTTAAGTGCCGAATGCCTTATTGAAACACTAGAGGGCTTAGAGAAGAAAAGTATAAAACCATTGCCTCAAGATAATACCAAAGCAACATTTGCACCTCTTTTAAAAAAAGAATTAGGCAAAATTGACTGGAGCGAAAGCGCAGAAAAAATTCACAATCTTATTCGTGGCCTCTATCCATGGCCGGCTTCATATACGTTACTCGATGGAGTAGTTTTGAAAATTTTTTCTTCTGAAATAATTCCATCATCACTTACTTCTAAAAAATCTCCGGGAATAATTACTTCAGAGAAGGACGAAGGTATTCTTGTTTCGACAGGAAAAGATATTTTATTAATTAAAGAAGCGCAATTGCCAAATAAGAAACGAATGAATATTTCTCAGATACTCAAAGGCTATCGAGGAAAGAAGATTTTAGGATAGATTTTAGATAATTTTTTAATGATTGCCGGGTAATTGCCCCTTCGCGAATAATTTTTGGAGTCGTTTTTGTCACATCAAGAACTGTCGAAGGAAGCATAAGAAATTCGTTTTCAGCTGGTAGATAATAATCAATCTCAAGTTTTTTTTTAATATATTCAAGATCGGTAGAACTTTCTTCGCCAGATATATTTGCACTCGTTGTTGTGATTGGTTTTCCGACAGTCTGCACGAGTTCTTGTGCGATTGTGCATGAAGAAATTCGTACTCCAATAGTATTTGTATCTGCCGTCAAAAGCATTCGAATATTCTCAGGAATTTTTGAAGAAATTTTGAAAACAAGCGTTAATGGACCTGGCCAAAATTCATTGATGAGCATTTGAGCAGTATCGCTTATTTCTTCTGTAATATTTTCAAGCATCTCAACCGAAGACACTAATAACGAAATTGGTTTTTGTGAATCTCTCTTTTTAAGAGCATAGAGTTTATGTAGAGCTTCCTCTGAATCAAAAAGAACACCTAAACCATAGATTGTTTCGGTTGGATAACAAACGATACCAAAATTTTTGATAACCGTGGCAGCCTGATTGATTTTAGAATGGGATGTCATCTCCACTCGATGGCGTAGCTTCATTTATAACAGCTTGACCTTCTTCGGGAGGCATTGCAGCTGTAGGTTCTTGCTGTTTGCTCATTGAACTATCACGGCTATCGATATATTGTATAGTATTTGCAATTATTTCTGTTGTATATCGCTTAATGCCTTCTTTATCTTCCCAATTTGAAGTCTGAATACGGCCTTCGATATAGACTTGTCGACCTTTTGCAAGGTATTGGCCGCAATTTTCAGCCTGCTTTCCCCACACAACGATTCGATGCCATTCGGTTCGCTCTTCTCGTTGGCCTTCTTTATTGAGCCACGATTCATTTGTTGCTACATTAAATCGCGTCACTGCCATGCCACTTTGTGTGTACTTAACTTCAGGGTCTGTTCCTAACCTTCCAAGAATTATTGCTCGATTTACTCCGCGTGCCATATGGTCCTCCTAAATTAGATTACGCTTTAGTAATAAAGAACGCCTTTCTTCTAGTCAAGGGCTATTTAGGAAAAATAGAATTTATTTCTCCTTGAATTTGTAAATAGTTGAGCGGCCTCCTCCTACCTTTGAAATATGCCCTTGCAAAATAAGTTCATTTAAATCAGCGATGGCTTGCGTTCTTCCTAATCCAACGAGTGTTTGATAGTCGGCTGCACACAACTTTATATGTCGCTTAAATAAAGAAATTGCTTTTTGTAACCGTGGTTCAAGTTCCGCTATTTCATTACTTTCTTTTTTATAAATTCGTGCCAGTGCTTCGCGATACGTTTTTTCTAAACACAAAAGCCAATATTCAATCCAACTTGTGAGAGAAATATTTTCAGGAATGACATAAAAATTATACCCCTGCAGTTTTCGTAATGACTCGTAATAACCTCTCCTATCGATCTCATGTTGTTTCTCGAGAGCAGCGTATTGAGATACCGTATAGCCGCTTGAGGACAAAAGATAATTTGTTATTAATCGCGCTAATCGTCCGTTACCATCCATAAAAGGATGAATGGTCACAAAACGATAGTGAAAAAGAGCAGCAATCATTAAAGTATTTTCTTCGGTAAGCTGCGATTCTTTTATCCATGCAAGAAGTTCTTTCATAAGCAAAAGAACATCCTGAGCCTCTGGAGGTAAATACACAATTCTATTGCTTCCAGATTCTTGTATAACGTTTTGAGCATCACGAAAGTGACCTTTTAATTTTCCCTCTACAATGCCATTCATGAGTATCGTATGAGTCGATAAAATAATTTCATTTGTTACGGTAGTCTTTTTTTCTGCATGTTCTGTGAGAAATTTTCGTGCTTTAGCATAATTAATAATTTCTTTGACGTCTCGGTGGGTACCAAATCCCTTTGTTGTAACTTTACCGGTGAGTAACTTTGTTACTTGCTCTCTGGAAAGCTTATTGCCCTCAAGTTTCGTAGAATAATGAATAGCATCGATATTTGCTTCAGCATTGAGAATGTATTCGTCTTGAATATTTCGTGAAATTACTTCCATTTCACCCTGCATCTTTGAAATGGTCTCAATACATTTAATAATAGTATTATTTAGTGTATATGTCGGATGGTAGATTTTCATAGCTACAAAATAACTATATCATTCTTTCACTAATCTTTCAACTTTCTTTCGGTATTTAACAGAGGAGGGTAAATTTAGAACAACTTCTTTACAAACACATCTTTCACAGGAATAATTTTGACTTTGTTTTCTTTAAAATCCAAATGATAATTTTCAATAATCTTATCTTCTTCTAAAATTTCATTAGGCTTTGCTGCATCATAGGTGATTGCTGATGGAGTATTTTCTACGAGACGTTTTTTGAGATCGTTTGCATCTTTGGTAATAAATACAAATTTAATAGCATCAGCTTGTAAATATTTTTTAATAACACTATTTACATCTTCTATTTTTAATGCGCGGAGGCCATCTCGAACGACTTCTGTAAATTCAGCTATATCATAATAGCGACTATCTAAATCATAGCCTAACTTTCGTGAGTTTGTATTGGTAAGAATGGAAACGTATTTCGATAAGAAATTTTTTGTAGCTGTAAAATCTTCTTGTGAGATGCCATCTTTAATGAGCTTACGCAATTCATAAATCGCAATTCTTGTTGCAAAATGAGCATTTTCAGGTTTTACCGGACGAATCCATATTTGAAAAATCTCTTCTTGTCTTCCATAATTTGGCTCAGGTTGCATGAGATACATTCCATTGGGAAAATATTCAATATACGCATAATCTCCATAGTTCATGCCTCTGATCTCACGAATTCTTTGAAAGAGATAGCTATTACTTGATCGATGTTGACCTAAATAAGACCCAGCTACTAAGAGGGCTACAAAATCTTTATGGGATCGATTGAGTGTAATAGGAAAGCCAAAAGAAATTGCGGTTGCACGTGTTTCTTTTTCAACAACAACTGCTTCAAAGCCTTTAAGACTTTTTGGTTTTCTACGTGGGAGTTTTGTTTTCTCGCCTTTGTCTAACTGCTCAAAATCCCGGTTGATCTGATTTTTAAACGTTTCTTCATAATCACCGGTAATACCAAAATTAATATTCTTTTGGGTATAATATTTTTTATAGAACGTTTTCACGTCATCAAAAGTTATTGAACGAAGACCTTGTACATGCCCTAAATTCAAATGCCCATAGGGATGATCAGAATAAATAAACTCATAAAGAACTTCTTTTCCCAATTCTTCATCGTTATTTTGGCGCAAGCTTACCGTAATTTCATTAATGAGTTGTTCTTTTACTCGTTTGAAATCATCTACATTAAATGCAGGTGTAAGAAGCATATCGCGAATAATAGCGTAGTAATCGGAAAGATTATCTTTATGGATTCGGCCTTGGTAGACCGTCATTTCTTTATCAAGTTGATTACTAAAAAATGCGGCCATGGGGAAAAAAGCCTTTTGTATTTCTTGATACGTCATTGATTGACTGCTTCCCTCAGTAATAAGTTTTGCAGTGAGTTCGGCTAGACCTTCTTTTCCCTTTGGATCAAATGCACTTCCAACATTAAAAAGAATGCGAAAATCAATAACGGGTTCTTTTGTTTTATGTTCGACAAACTCGAGTGCCTTTCGTTTTTCTCCCGCATTTTTTACAATCACATCAATTGAATTTGTTTTACTCTTAACATCGGGAAGTTTGTCATGTGAAAGCGTAACAACTACAAGGTTTTTATCAATCACGTAGTTTTTGGCAATACGAAGAATATCGTCACTTCTAACTTTTTCATAGAGCGCATACACTTTATTAACAGCTTCAGGATCTTTCGTAAATGCGATGGGCTCGATTAAGCTTTCAGCAATAGTCGTTGCATTCGTGAGGTTTCTTGTGAACGAAAATTTAAGATTATCTCGCACGCGAGCGACGAGGTTTTCCGGGGTTGATTCATAGTGAAGCTTTGCAAATGTCTTCAAGATTTCATCGCGCACATACCAAATATCTTTTGCCTCTTTCACATGAGCAAATACGGTTACAAGATATGGATCCTTCTGATTTGGAAAGAAATAATATAGTTCATCAACTATTTGCTGACGAACTACCAGTTTTTGATAGAGCGGCGAACTCTCCGAAAATGAAAGGCCTGCGATAACATCAAACGTTGCCATAGTTTTTTCTTCAGCCGAAAATGCAGGTCCATGAAAGGCAACAGAAACAATAGGAAGAGTTGGCGCATCCCATGGAATATGTTGATACACAGGCCCTGTATGCGCTGGTTCATCGACAATCTTTGAACTAAACGTTCCTTTTTTCCATGGGCCAAAATGTTTTTCTACGAGCTTAAAAACTTTTGCACTTTTCGCATTACCCGAGATAATAATACTTGTATATTCTGGTCGATAAAATCGATCAAAAAACTTTTGGCTATACTCATACTGGTTTGGCATATCTTCTATATCTTTTAAAAAGCCCATGGTTGTATGTTTATACGTATGCTCTTTGAATGCATGATCGCGTTGTACTTCAATGAGTTTATTGATTGGGTTTGATGCATTTTTATTATATTCACCGAGAACTGCTCGAGATTCGGTTTTAAAATCCTCGAGAGAGTATTTAAGATTCATAAAACGATCGGCTTCAAGTTCAAGTATTGTTTCTAATTCCTTACTGGAACAGTTCGGACAATTAATATAGTAATTGGTATAATCATCATTCGTATATGCATTATGATCCGCTCCAATATTTTTAAGTACTTCATTGTATTTTTCATTTGGATATTTTTCGGTTCCGCGGAACATCATATGTTCAAAAAAATGTGCAAACCCTGATTTGCCTGGTTCAACTTCATTACGTGAGCCAACCCGAACGGTTATTTGCACCGAAAGAACATTGGGATTTTCATTGGGAATAATTACAACACGTAAACCATTCGGTAAATCTTTTGTAGTATATGAATAGGGAAAGATTTTATTGGGTGAGTTTTTTGCCATAGCAACTCCTACTAAAAAAAGAAGAAAGATAATAAATAGTACTTTCTTTTTCATAATAATCTCCTTACGCTTTTTGTTACTCTATCTTTTCTATTATTAAAGCTCCAGATAAAAAAGAAAAGAGATTTGAAATGTTCTCTGAAGTTATAGAAGGAAAATTTGAATAAAGTAATTCAAGTGAAGCCTCAAGGGAATTTCCAAGATGAAGATAAGTCAGTAATTGAAACTCAAAAGCTTCAAGTTTTTTTATGAATATCTCTTTGTTATATTTATACATCATACAATTTATTTTATTTTGCCAATGAATATGAAGGCCTTCTTTACTCTGATCTTTGCGATGATCCCAAATACTGACGACATCATAATCCGAGGAAAAAAGTATGCATGCTTTTTTGAAGCGAAGAATGATAGCGCCATCGAGTGCAGTTCCCATAAGATCTTCTGCATTCATTCCACGGGCATCTTCTTCATGAAATAATTCTTTAAACGTCCATTCAAAATTCGCGAGGTCAGCTAAAAATGGATAGGTTTTGAGGAGGAGATTTTTTGATAAGAATTCTGGAAATTTTTTTCCATACTCTGAAAGATTATATACATTTTCAAAATGTGTATAAATATATGCGTGGGCTACTTCAAAAAATTGAGTATCTCCTAAAACCCACCATACGCTTTCAAATGTTTCGCCAAGCACATCGGTAAATCGAGCTTTATAGGCTTGTTGATAAACGGCAATTGCTTCTTCGTTCGAAAGTGAACCTCCCGGAATAATTTTTTCGATAAATCCTGTTTCGCTTTGCCCTTCTGAAATCATACGAGAGAAAGAGCTCTGGATATTGTTTAATGAAAGCTCACGCATGATAGTCACTCCAAATTTGTGCTGCTTTTAATGCCTCATCTTCAAGTTTTTCAAATGGCGGAATATTTTCATCCCATTCTAGAAGCACGGGAACTGTAGGATGGCGTTTAATTAACCTATGATAGAGATTCCAAACGTCATCACTTACTTCTTTTGAATGCGTATCAAAATAATATTTTTTCATATCAGTAAAGCCTGCCATATGAATTTGTCCGATATATTCAATGGGAATGCTTTCGATATATAGAGCGCCATTAAAGCGATGATTATGGGCATTGACATAGACATTATTAATATCGAGTAAGAGCTTACAGCCTGAGCGCTTTGCTACTTCTATTAAGAAATCCCATTCAGTATAGGTCGAATGTTTAAAGCTTAAATACGACGAAATATTTTCGATGAGAAGTTGTCTTCCGAGATATGTTTGAACATAATCGATATGAGAAACAACAATATCGAGTGTTTCATTTGTAAGCGGCAAGGGCAATAAATCATTATGCGAAACACTTCCAAAATTGGTCCAGCATAGATGATCCGAAACAATAAATGGATCGATACGTTTTATTAATTCTTTTAGTTTGTCTAAATAATTTTTACTTATTCCACTCACAGATCCAATCGACATTGAAACGCCATGAAGTGCAACCGGAAAATCTTTGCGAATGCATTCTAAAACATCAAACGGTCGACCCCTCGTATCCATATAGTTCTCGGATACTGCTTCAAACCAATTGATACGAATTTTTTGCTTTTGAGTAAGATGGGGATAGTGAACTCTCCGAAGCCCTACCCCCACAAAACAAGATGACATAAAGAGATTATTCGTGACTTTCGTGTGTCTTAAATTCGCCGCCCTTGTCTTTGCATTCAGCTTCGGTGAGCGAAAGCCAACCTTTGCCTTTACATTCATTCGTTCCAGCACACGAGCTGTCAGGTCCTCCGCAAGCACCTTGGCCTTTACATGCATTGATGTTATGGCATTCGCCTTTAACTGCCATTGCATCCCCTTCAGCTGCTCCCTTTGCTGGGGTTGTTTTGTTGCTGGTACACGAAGCTGCAAAAAGTAATCCACCAATTGCGGCACTCACTAATAATGACTTTTTCATATCGATCTCCTTTAGATTAAGATTATTGAAATATAGCAAGAAAATTATAAACAAATTGAAATAAGAAAAGCAAATTGAAGGAATACTCTAAAAAATACTTACTTTTTCTCTTTTAGCTCTTGTACTTTATATTCGATTCTTTTCTTAATAAATCCAATTCCAAGAAGATAAATCTTCTTTTTACTTTTTATATACTTTTCATGATACTTTTTTGTTTTAATCTGCTTTATTGCTTTTAGTGCATAATTCTTTACAGTGTCTTTGCCGTATTTGAATTCAATTATATATATCCTATCTGTCAATTCGAGTACACAATCTATTCGGCCCTGATTCGTAAGCACTTCGGGTTCGACTTTAGCACCCATAAGAGTTACTACTAAATAAAATATCGTATGATAGTAACTTTCATTTTCTTCTATGAGTGTATAGGGAATTCCTGCTACGATTGATTTCAATAAACTAATAAATGTAGGTATATCATTTTCTTGAAGCGCGCGAGATAAATTGTCGATTAACGGTTTAACTTTGGAATCAGGAATATGCCCTATTGATGCCATAAGGCTTCGGAGTAATGATTCTTTTACTTCGAAATTAGGATAATCTAAGGTATATAATGATTCGCCTCCTTCTACATGCCAGCGCTTCTTTATTGTTACATACCCTGTTTGAAACAATAATATGATAATATCAATATTCTCAATATCGTAACTTGCAAATGGTGATTCTGAAATTTCGTAATTCTCTACTTCAGGGATATTGTATTTTTTTTCTTGTATTAAATTCACTAAAAATGTTGGCGTTCCTGTTGCGAACCAATAATTTTTAAATTGGCTTTTATCAAATAAACTCAAGAGAGAAAATGGATTATAAACTCTCTTCTCCCCATCCCATGAATAGCCATTGTACCAATATTTAATATCAGATAGAAGTTTATTTCTTGATGTCTCTCTGGTATGCGAAAAATCTTCTATATAATCATTAAAGTAGTGTATGAATTCATCTTCGGTAATTCCTAAGAGCTCAGAGTATCTTGTATCAAGGGTTATATCATTTAAATTATTTAAATCTGAAAAAATTGAACCCTGTGAAAACTTTGATACTCCTGTTAATAAGACAAATCGAAGATAGGGATCAGAGGGTTTTAGTATTCCATAAAATTCTCGTAAAACCTGCCTCACTGCACGGGCTTTGTGTATGTCGGTAATATGTTCGAGTATTGGTTTGTCGTATTCATCAATAAGTACGACAACTTTTTCCTTTTTTAATTCGCAAATTTTCTGAATTAATTCTGCAAATTTACTTCCGATAAATGTATTAAACAATGTAATGTCATATTTTCGTGCAACTTCATTGATAAAAAAATCTAACGATTGTTTTAAAGCCTCCGTATCAGCATATGCAATCTTACTAAAATCCACATGAATTACTGGATGTTTTTTCCATTTGATTTTGTCATAGATATACAGATCTTTAAATAATTCTTTATTCCCTTCGAATATTTCTTTTAATGTCGATACCAGCAAAGACTTCCCAAATCGCCGGGGGCGGGATAAAAAAAAATAGGTTCCGCCTGAATGGATTAAATTGGTAATGAATTTTGTTTTATCAACATATAATAAGTTATTCTCAATAATCTTATTAAAGTCTTGTGTGCCTAATGGCAGTCTTTTCATCATAGCCCAAATAGTACACGTAAGCGTATTTCTTGTAAAGTTACAAAAGAATGAAGAGGAATTTCCTACTATATATTTTTATTAAAATAAATCCCATTCATCAGCATAAGTCCCTTCAAAGCACCCAAAATCATTCACATTAAATTGAACATCATCATTGCTATAGTCATCATCAGTAGGTTCAGCTATGTTTGATGTAAAAGTATTATTGGAAACATAATCGTCTTGATTTGCTGGGATAGATGTATTTAGAGGCGTATTATCAGCAATCACATTTCTGGTAATATTAAATATATTATCTTCGAGCGAATCATCTATCGTTTGATCTTCCACTGCATCTTTTATCAATAACCCAGCAGAACCTTGTACATTGGATGTATTCCAGACGAGCGTATTATATTCAATCTTCGAAGAACGTGCTGTTTGAACTTTAGAAGTCTTACTATTTCCTCCAACATAAATCGCAGAGCCTTTGTTCGTATCAGTGGTATTACCATTTTCATAGATTAAATTATTAGCAATAGTCAGTGCCTCAGGAGATCTCACATGAATTCCACCACTTCCTGTCGTACTATTGTAAGCAAGGATATTGTTTCGAAGTAGAGAAGTAACTTTAACATCATTTCCGTTATTAGGACAACTTAATCTCCACTTCGTTGGATTATTGGGATCTTGTGGATCAGTGATGGGATAAAACTTGCTCATGTTTGCTATTACCTCTCGATGGTTATTCCCATCTAATCTGAAATAATCATATGATTCATTTTGATTTAAAAGTATAATACCTTGATCACTAAGTTCACCTATCAATGTTATCGAACTTCCACGTAATGCATACACATACTTCTTATTATCGCTTATAATATATCGAATAACTATTTTTACATAATAGGTGTTGTTTCTAAATTCACCAATCAAATCTTTATAAATATCTTTATTTTGAACCGTGGTATATAAGAGTACGTCTTTTGATATCTTAGTGAGAGGATCACAGGCATATGCAGAAAAATAAATTCCTGCTCCTTTACCTTTAGTGCTGCTATTTTCCATAATAATATTATTATCCAAGATGAGATTCCTTGAGAATACTGATTCTTCTATATCTACATTTAGTCCTCCAGTAACATCTTGAATATCTGTTAAACCATAATTGTTTCGTATTTTATTTAATTCAAAAATTGGATTAGAGTTTCTAAGATATACACCAGATCCTTCAAAATTAGTTTTATTATCTTCAATTGTATTACCAATTATTTTAGATCCAACGCTCGCATCTTCTATAGCTATGCCACCGCCTTTTTCAATAGATTCATTACTCGTTATAGTATTATTTTGTATATCTGGATCATTAACATATCCTTTAACTGATAGTGCACCTCCACTCGAATAATAGATACTACCCACTGCTTTATTGTAAGAAATCGTATTTCCTCTTATTTTTGGTGTGAATCTATAATATTTACTCATATCATACATATTATACGCTATTAATTTAGCCGTACTCCATTTAAGATCAGTTCTAACTGTCTTCCCATCAGGAAAATAAATCACACTCGCACTTATAAATAGTGCTCCTCCTGATCCAATGTTAGCTGTATTATGAGAAATTGTATTGCCTTCAATCAATGCATCAGTCGAATCTAAATGAAAAGCCCCTCCAGAGTACGATGCGGTATTATACATAAGAGTATTATTTTTAAATTCCGAAGACTCTCTTTGGTTACTTTGATTTATAAAATCCTTCCATAGTTTAACAGCACCTCCAGATCCTCCTCCGAGAGTATTATGAAAAAAGGTATTATGAGAAAATTTTGCGTATGAACTTTCTAAATAAACAGCACCTGCATGATAAGAAGTATTATTCTGAATAATGTTATCTACAAAGGTAGTTTCTTCACCTGCATTATATATACTTGAATTTAGTATATAGAGAGCACCACCGGCAGTTCCCGCAGCATTAGAGTCAAAAGTATTTCCCTGACAAATAAAAGAATTTTTTGACTGAGCATTATTGATATTAATGTACAGTGCCCCGCCAGAACGAGCTTTATTTTCTCTAAAAGTATTATTTTTTATTGAAATTGAACGTACTGTATATTCAGTATCTCTACCTACAGAGTCAATATATAAAGCTCCAGCATTCCCATCATACGATAGAGCCCTTTGATTGTATGGATATGCAGGTTCGTTTAATTGATTATTACGAACAAAATTATTCTCTTCACTAATAGTAATTGTCTCAATTTTGGCTAAAGAAATACCTCCTCCAGAACCTATTTTTAATACATTATTTGAAACATACAATGAAACATTCTCTTGAATAGTACTATTTTCTAAATTAAAGAAATCGTCATTTGTATTTCCAATTATATAAAGCCCGGCATATTTTGGCGCCCAATTATAGGCCAAAGTGCTTTCATCGATTGACATACTTGTAGAATTAGTAGCGTAGACACCTCCTCCTTGAGAAGTAGTGTCAGTATCACTTTTATATGCTTTGTTAAAATTGATTTGTGAGTTATGAGAAAAAGTTGTCGTTGAATTTTCGAAATAAATACCTCCACCAAAATTATTAGCAATATTAGAATTCATACAATCAAGTCTTCTAAAATGATACGCAGTACCTACGCCATTAGTAATATTGGTATCATAGGATGCTAGATTAAATTTGCAGTCTTGTACTGGATCTGTATATGCTTCACAAGAGTTCTTACAATCTGCATCTGTTGAAACAAAACTTCCATCGAGTACTTCCTCAAATGGAGTACCAATAACACTCTTGTCAAGACTCACAAAAGACGCTTCTTTTGCTGCAATAGCTCCTCCATTATAGGCTTTATTTTTTTGCAGATATGAACCTTCAATTGAAACATATGCATTATTAATTAATAACGCTCCTCCATCACTGGTACCATCGTTTGCAGTTCCTGCATTTCCATTTTGAATTCTCACTCCAATAATTCTACTTGGATTTTCTGCTACTCCAGTATTTGTTAAAGAGAGTACCCTTCTTTGATTTTGACCATCAAGAATCGTTTTTTCAGGAACTAAGGTACTTACCCCATCTTTATAGCATTTAGCATTTATGAAGGTAATTTGATTTTTGATATTTCCACCATCGAAGCTAATAGTTGGATTAATAGCGTATGTTCCTGGGCCTAATGATAGAACTCCGCCTTCTCCATCACCTTCAATCTGGTTAATAGCCAGATTAATATTGTCAGTAGTTGTTACAGAAATAGTTGGACGTATAAGATCATTATCATCATCAGGATCATCACATGTATCGACATAATCATTGCTTGGTTCTGCGGCACAGGCAATTAAAGTTTCATCACGATCACCATATCCATCTTTATCTTTATCTTTATACCAAACGGTTCTCTTTTGACCACAATCAGCACTATCATCTATCAGCCCATTGCAATCATTATCTTCTCCATCTGGTGTTTCTTGTTCTCCTGGATGTACATTAGGATTATTATCATTACAATCGTTGTTTTCAGATACTCCCGCTTTGTAACCATCTTGATCGTTATCGACTTCACATGCGTCGCCTCTTCCATCTCCATCATAATCGATCTGATCAGGGTTAGATACATCGAGACAATTATCCACTTCATTTAAACGCCCATCTCCATCAAGATCAGGATCACAAACATCACCTAAGCTATCTCCATCTTTATTATCATTTTGGTTATTACTAATATCTGGACAATTATCGATATCATTGCGGGTTCCATCTCCGTCTCTATCTTCGTCGCAAACATCACCTCTACTATCTTTATCCATATCCTTTTGTTCGGGATTATAACTATTTGGACAATTATCATGTGGAGTTTCATTCCTGCCTTCACAATAGGTATCCGCATCAAAATCACTACAATCATCACAAACATCACCTATCGTATCTGCATCTTCATCTGCCTGGTCTTTATTTGAATGATTTGGACAATTATCTTCATCATTCATTATTCCATCACCATCGTAATCATCTTGGCATGCATCGCCTATACCATCAGGATCATTGGGACTTACGTCTGCTTGATCAGGGTTGAAAACTAATGAGCAATTATCACTTGAATCGAGAACTCCGTCGTTATCGTCATCATCATCGCAAACATCGCCAAGTTTATCTCCATCATTATTTGCTTGATCCGGATTTGGAACACTAATGCAATTATCGATACTATTAGGAATTTTATCCCCATCATCGTCTAAGTCATTGCATGGCCAATCTTTGCCATCACAATCTTCATCAATAGTATTTCCGCATAATTCTATAACACCTTCATTAATTCCTGGATTGACGCCTACATTTGTATCGGCACAGTCTCCTTGCCCCTCTGTAAATCCATCTCCGTCGTTATCGACATCATTACAGGAGAGATCTTTGCCGTCGCAATTTTGATCAATGCCATCATCGCAAATTTCTGATGCTCCAGGAAAGATCGTATTATTATCATCATTGCAATCACCCTGATTTTCATTGAATCCATCGAAGTCATTATCTGCTTT
>CAZRKD010000001.1:0-29037 GCA_964600515.1 uncultured bacterium | reverse complement strand
CATTCATCACCGAGGTCATCGCCATCTCCATCGGCTTGATCGGGATTAGCTACTGCAGGGCAATTATCTCCTTCGCAGAGATTATCGCCATCGGGATCATCTTCACTTCCTTTTAAGCAGCTATCACTGCCATCGCATTCTGGTTCATTGATTCCATCGTTATCATCATCGCAATCGCATGCATCACCAAACTCATCACCATCAAGATTTTCTTGTCCGGGATTTGCAACTAATGGGCAATTATCTTCTTCGTCAAGAACTTCGTCATTGTCATCATCAAGATCACATAGATCGCCAATGCTATCGCCATCCGTATCGGTCTGATCAGGATTTGCAACCAATGGGCAATTATCGAGTGAACAGGTTTCTGATTCCGTTCCTAATCCAAAACCGTCGCTATCAGCATCGATACAATCATCACATGCATCGCCTTTTGCATCGGGATCACTATTTGTTTGGTCTTTATTTTCTTTAAGAGGGCAATTATCTTTTGGACAGGTTTCAGAAGGAGTACCTAAACCAAATTCATCGTTATCAGTATCGACACAAGGATCGCATACATCATCGATGCCATCTTCATCACTATCTTTTCCTGAATTTGTATCGTAGGGGCAGCTATCACTTCCTGAACAATCAGGTGCAAGGTTATCTTCAATTTTGTCTCCATCAATATCGCATTCGCATGCATCGCCATATCCATCGACATCGCTATCTATTTGATCAAGGTTTGCTACCAATGGGCAATTGTCAACAGGGGTTTCGCATGTAACGCCAGCGTCATTTGTACCTTCGTTATTGATTGAATCTCCATCAATATCACAATCGCATGCATCACCAATTCCATCTTCGTCTAAATCTTTTTGTGAACTATTGCTTATGTGAGGACAGTTGTCGACTTCATCAAGGACGTTGTCGTTATCATCGTCAGGATCACAGACATTACCGAGCCCATCGTTATCGGTATCGGTTTGATCAGCGCTATTTAAATCAGGGCAATTGTCGCTCGTATTTGGAATTCCATCTCCATCTCGATCATCATCACATGCATCACCAACCCCATCGCCATCGAGATCTTTTTGGTCAGGATTTGCAACATCTTTACAGTTATCATCTTCATCTGCAACTCCATCACCATCGGCATCCGGAATTACTTGGGTAGTAACACCACTTGAATTAGCTTGTGTTACCGTAGGATTATCAAGAGCCCCCGTTTGCGTCTCATCAATAACATTCCCATCGAATGTTGTTTGGCTGAGAATTTGGGTTCCTTTACCTCTGAAGTAATGAGCATCTTGTAAGAAACCGCACGCATTGACAAAAAGCGCTAATACCACAAAAAGTGAAAAACGCATACATTTTGATAGGTGATGAGTATTCATAGATCCTCCTTGCAAAAATTGCATAAAATTATGCAAAAATTGCACACGATGTAGGGAAAAATTTGGTTTGTTGTAGTTATTATGATTTTATTACAGTTGTCTTTACACATACATACTTTAAAAAATCCCTCGTTAAATTAACGCCTTAGGCACGCTTTCACGAGTTTTTTATTTTTAATGAACTTACGGCTTGCTTAAAACTATCCAGTTCATAATGAATTAATGCAAAAATTATGCCATAATTTCGATTATTTAATTCAATTTTTAAAATTGCAGCCTTTTTATAGTAAAACTATAGGTAAAAGTCAGATTTCTCGATCTACCTCACGAAATATAAAGAGATATTTAATTTTGGTATAGAATTTGCTATAGTATATTTATAGAGGAGATTTATGAAAAAAATTCTCTGTAGTCAGTGTGAAACAAGTTTTCCTATTGAAAAGCTTACGGGTAGGGTTCGATGTCCTGTTTGTACTACTATACTCGATGTAAAAAGAGGCCTTTTTGAAAATCATTTTATAGGAGTAAAATCAAAGAAGCACTCACTCTATTGGGAACTTCCCGATAGTGTTACGATTCCCTATTCGGAATTAAAGAAGAACTTAAAGAAAAGAATTCCGCTGGTTTCAATGAATACCCTTGTTGGCATTGTATTTTTTATCTTTGGCTTAACGCTTATCGGATATAATATTTTTTGGATCGTGAAAGACCCGGTAACGATTGTTGCAAATGCTGATGATCGTGTTCTTGATGATATTACTGAATATATTAAATTCAATTTACCTGAGAAAGAATTAAATAATATTAAAAGCCACAGCTTTTTTATTAATTATTCATTCCAGGAGGAATTAAAGAAAAATAAAGAAATTCTTGGTACGGTTGATGAGGATTTTAAACTTCCCTTTGATGTAAAACCTTCGAGTACCTTTGGATATCGTGTTCATCCGACTTCAGGAAAAAAGAAATTTCATCGTGGAATTGATTTGCCACGGACCTATAATTCCAAAATTCGTCCAGCTCTTTCAGGGACCATCATATTTGCTGGCCGAAAAAATGGATATGGAAACCTTATTATAGTAGGACATCATAATGGATATACAACGTTCTATGGACATAATGCAGTTAATCTCGTTCAAAAAGGAGATTATGTCGATCAATCAACAGTCATGGCCTTAGTCGGTGACACCGGTAACACAACGGGGCCACATCTTCATTTCGAGCTTCGAAAAAATGACGTGCCTTTAAATCCGATACAATTTTTACATCTATTAAATAAAGATTAGCGTATAGTATATAGCGAATAGCGTATAGTTTTAATTCTTTTTTCTATACGCTATTCGCTGTACGCTCTACGCTATTTATTGACTTCAATTTCAGCTGTAAGCTATAAGCTAATAAAGAGGTAATTCATGCAAAAAACATTTCAATTAAACTATGTTCGAAGTAATTTTACCCAGATTATTAATGAACTGAATAGAGATCCAAAGCTTGTCGTTTACGTAAAAGTTCGTGACAAATTAGTTGCGGTAATAACTGGGCCTGGCGAAAAGGCTTCTGAAGAAAAAGAAGTGAGATCAGATTTAGGAAATAAAGTGCATTGAAGAAAAAAAATCGGGGCGACTGGATTTGAACCAGCGACTCCTGCGTCCCGAACGCAGTGCTCTAGCCAGGCTGAGCCACGCCCCGAAGAGAGTAGAATTATTAATCGATTCTTGACAAAGAATCAAATAAAACCTAAGTTTATTATCCTTTCATCTCAATTATTGCGGGGTGGAGCAGTCTGGTAGCTCGTCGGGCTCATAACCCGAAGGTCTCAGGTTCGAATCCTGACCCCGCTATTTCTCTTATCAATCTCGAATAATTTTTTCGTGCCTTTTTCGAAGCATATCCTGTTTTAATAAGAGATACGATAAAAGGTGGATCTATAAAAATATATTTTATCAGCTTTCGTTTTTTGATATTTCCTTTTGAATCGAGAAGATAAAAAAATCGTGGGTCTAAATCATGAATAACTTCATCAGAAATTGCTCGAATCGAAATCAGGGGAATATTATTTTCTCTGCATACTTTTGCAATGGGAAAATTTTCCATTTCAACGGCAAGTGCACTATATTTTTTCCCAGCATTACTTTTTTCTTGCGAAGTTAGAAGTGCTTTTTCGACGGTTAAAGTATTTCCATAATAATATGATATTTTCAATTTTTCTGCGATAGCGAGAATTTTCTTTTTTATTTCCTGCGAAACTGTTGCTTCAATTTTTTCAGTCGAATGTACAAATGAATCTGAAATAATAACATCACCTATTTGTAAATTATTTTGTAATCCTCCGCAGAGACCACAGATAATGATACATTCTGGGAGGTTCGATTTTATAAATTTCTTGATGCTTATTTCTGCATTTTTCGGACCAATTCCGGTTACGTGAAGCGTGAAGCGTGAAACGTGAAGCATTACGAAAGATGATAATTCTTTCAGTTCAAATTCCGTAGCTCCAAGAATACCAATATTCATGGCTTTGTTCTTTGTATAATATCGAGATTTTGTCGAAGCTTGATTATAGAATCTTCTGGGTAGAATCCTCGAGTAACCGAGCATGAATAAATTATCGAATTTTTTCCGATCAGAGTTCCAGGGCTCGTAACGCTGTTACAGCCTATTTCAGTATGATCTCCAATAATTGCTCCTAATTTTCGTAGGCCTGAATCAAAGTTTTTTTCATTAATTTTCACATGAACATTTCCCTCAACAACTTTGAGATTTGCGCATTTTGTTCCGGCGCCAAGATTTACGTTATTTCCTAGAATGCTATCGCCAATATAGGCAAAGTGTCCGGCTTTGGCATTATTTAACATTATCGATGATTTTATTTCAGTTGCATGCCCAATCACGCAAGCATTACCCACTAAAACATTTCCGCGAATATAGGCGCCGTGCCTAATTTCGCAGTTTTTACCAATGATTGTTGGACCAATTATATAGGCACCTGGTTCAACAACAGTGCCTTCGTCAATAAAAATGTTATCTCCAATAATATATGCGCCATCATGAATTTTTCCTCGAATTTCACTTGTTAAATGCTTTTGAATATATTTTTTTAATGTATCTCCCAATGATTCCCAGCATTTTTTATTCTGAAATAAATCTTTAAAAGAAATATTCGTAAGATCAAAATAATAGTTCGATAATAATTCTTTCATATTCATTCCAGCGATTTCTTCACGAGCGGTTTAATAAAGTATTTAGAGAGATTTTGCAATCGAATAGTATTGGTTTTTATCGTAGTAATATTATGTTCTAAAATAGCAACGATATATTCATGATGAGAATTTGCAATTTTTGTGAGGATTTCAGAATCTTCTGGTTTTTTTGCCTCAATTGCTTTCCAAAATATCATATCTTCGGAACTTTCAAAGTGACCTAAGATATCATTTTCGATTTGATATAAAAATGCGATTGCCTCAAAGCTACAGGGCTGAACTATTAATTTCACATTTTTTTGATTAGAGAGCGCCTCGAGGTTTTTTCCCTGTTCATTCAGGGCCTTGTGATCAAGAAAAAAAATAATCGAAAAATAACGATTCGGGTCTTTAAAAAGTGAAAAATTCATTATATAAAAAATTATCACAATAAAAAAGAAAGAGTCAAACATTGACGAGTGCTTGAGGGAACCCTATAGTACATGCATGAATTTTTTCTCATACAAACGTAATCAGCTTTATGGCGAGAATGTTCCGATCGGGAACATTGCGCGAGATGTTGGTACGCCATTTTATCTTTATAGCCAGAAAACTCTCCATCGACATTTTCGAGAATTTGAAATGTCATTTGAAAGTTTTTCTCATATCACCTGTTATTCCGTGAAGGCATGTTCGAATATTCACATTCTTTCGCAGTTACAATTATGGGGAAGTGGCTTTGATATTGTTTCAGGCGGGGAGCTTCATCGGGTTAATGCTATTAAAGCTGATCCAAAAAAAATTGTTTTTTCTGGCGTTGGAAAAACAAGAGAAGAATTAGAGGCAGCAATTAATTATGGGATCTTATTAATTAATTGCGAATCAGAGAGTGAGCTTAAGACAATTGAAGAAATAGCAGGAAAGAGCAAAAAAAGGGTCGCATTAGCATTGCGGATTAATCCCAATGTCGATGCAAAGACACATTCGCATATTACAACGGGAAAGCTCGGAAATAAATTTGGAATTGAGATGAATGAAGCCTTTGCTTTATATAAAAAATATCGAAATCATCCGTATATTTCATTGCAGGGACTCGCCTGTCATATCGGATCGCAGCTTACATCGCTCGGTCCATTAGTTGCTGCCATTAAAAAAGCAAAAGCGTTTATAGATACGCTTCAACAAGCGGGAATTTCGATTCGTTATCTTGATATTGGTGGCGGTTTGGGCATTACGTATAATAAAGAAAATCCACCTCATCCGCGAGTTTATGGCAAAAAGATTTGCGAACTTTTAAAGGATTGTAAAGTTACACTTATTCTTGAGCCGGGCAGGGTACTCATCGGTAATGCAGGAATACTTGTTACGCGCGTTTTATATATTAAAAAATCAGGCAAAAAAACGTTTGTTATTGTCGATGCAGGAATGAATGATCTCATGCGACCATCACTCTATGGATCCTATCAAGAAATTATTCCTATACAAAAAGCAAACACTCGAAAAATTATTGCCGATATTGTTGGTCCTATTTGTGAAAGCACCGATACATTTGCAAAAGATCGCATAATTCAAGAACCACAAGAAGGAGATCTTCTCGCTATCATGAGCGCAGGCGCCTATGGATTTAGCATGAGTTCCAACTATAACTCTCGGCCACGTTGTGCAGAAGTGCTCGTCGATAGTAAAAAATATTCAGTTGTACGACAGAGAGAAAAGTATCAAGATTTACTACAGAAAGAGATCTAAAAAAGAATCTTCATTGATACAACAAAAACTTACTTTACTATACGAATTGCTTTTTTGTTGACAGCATTTTGTAAAATTCCTTTGAGAATAGCCAGGGATGGTGGATCTTTTATCATCTCGGCAAAGGATTTACAACCCGTCGTGCAGCTTGATTGTACCTTCCCGTCTGGTGTGAACCACGCAGTATTGAGTACTTTTCCATAAGCTAATTCTTTGTCAGATAGATTTGAATCAGCATACGAGCAATGTTTGAATTCAGGATTATCAAAACACGTCAGGATCTTAAATTTCGATTGATCCACTTTTTCCGGTGCTAGTATTAAGTACGCGGTCTTAGTCTGTAAACTGTTTTCAATTCGTTGAATACTATCGTCAAAGACATCGAATCGAGGATTTGCGGGATCTTTATCTTTAATCTCTTGAAGTCCTTTTTTAAAACCATCGAATTGAAGAAGTAGTGGCTGCAGGTCAAAAGAAGTCTTTGCTTCAATAATCAATTTCTCGAGGTCTCGGTTTGCAACCTCTAACGTATCAAGTTCTTTTCCGATATCTGGAGTTATTGCTGCAGATGGAGCTGGTGGTGTCAATTTTAAAGTTTCTAATTCTTTGGTCTTTTTCTCAAAATTATCCAGCATTTCACGTCTTTTTTCACCATTAAGAATATATCTTGGTTGAGTAATAATTTTTTGTAGATCTTCTAATGAATTGGCGCTATCTATTTCGCTATTAATCTGATCCGCAATGAGGTCATCACATTTTAAGTTACTATGATCAACGTAGAAATTGATTTCGTTAATAGTTGTTACCGTAGCTTTTTTCTTACGAGAATTTTCTTCGCTTAAGACATCCGAGACAAATTTATCGAGTGTATTACCTTTCCCATAGAGTGTATCCGATATTACTCCTTCCCAAAATCTTGTACGTAGTTCTTGATTGGTACATATGACTAATTCTGCGAGGAGAGTACAATCTTTCTCTGTTCGATTTGGTTTGGTGTTTAAATAATGATTATAGCGTTGATAACACGAACCCGTTTCTGCCAATTTCTCTTTAGTATACTTACTACAATTCTTTGCAGCAACTTTTTTATATGAGGTGTGTTTTAAATTAGTCTTTTCGCTTCCTTCGACGTGTTTAACAAATTGTTTGCTCTCTCTATACGCTCCGTCGATATCATTATCAGTTTCACAATTGACAAGCTTTTCAATAATATTACACATGTCTTGTAGATCAGGATCCCACCAATACCATCTCTTTTTTTCAGTAAAAACGAGATCATCATTGGTCCGTTTACTGTAGTATTCTTTCTGAAATTTTTGGTACCAATCGGTACAATGGTCTAAAGTATAATTATTAGCTTGAGCAATAAAATACGCTGTTGCTCCTCCGACAACAAGTCCACCAATCACATAGCCTGCAATTGCTCCTTTACTTGCCCATGCGCTTCCTTTGCCCTTGCCTTTGCCTTTCCCATCTCCATTGCCATCTTCTCCCTCAACTACACCATCTTCTCCGTCGCAATTTTGATCAACGCCATCACCGGCAATATCCTTTGCATCAGGGTGTCGTGCGGGATTTTCATCATTGCAATCACTTGGGTTTGGATTTACACATTCACAATCAGTACCAGTACAAACATCATAACCATCGCCGTCATTATCAACGAGAGTACAGTCTTTCTGTGCTCCTCCGTCTTCAAATAAATTTCCAAAATCGGTTCCTCGTCCGCCAGGGGGTGGGGGAGATCCGCCTCCGCCATCATTAAGATTTTGTCCTCCTGGAATAAATGGCACGTTTTCGGTTGTTTTACAGCCCCATAAAACTGTGGCCATAATGAAGAGGATCATGCATATTAATGTAGGTGTCTTTTTTATCATAGGATTGCTCCTTTATGTTTCTTAATACTTCAATTAAGTAAAGATGCAAGTTACATGCCAATTATTTAAGAATGAGCGATAATAAGTATAAATTAATAGAAATCAATAGGTTACGGAAAATAATCCTGAGAAGGAAATCTTATTAAACATGGATTTGGGACAGCTTTGTCTCACTTATCTGGTTTATGTATTTGTAAAGTCTACACAGTAATCTTGTAGAATCGCTTTGCCCCAATTTTTAAAATTGAGTTATTTTGCAGAACTAGTTCGCTATTTGGATCAGTGAATTTTACATCATTTATTGAAACTGCGCCTTGGGTAATGAGTCTTCGTGCTTCACCATTTGATTGAACTGCGGATGTTTTTTTAAGAAGATTAACAATCCATATTTTTCCATCTTTCACATCATTTTTGGTTATGACAATTTTTTGCATGTCATCGGGAGTTTCTTTTTTACTAAAAACTTTTTCAAAATATTCACGAGCGTTAGCGCCTGCTTTTTGAGAATGAAAGCGCGTTACAATAATCGCTGCTAATTCTTTCTTAAGCTCCATGGGATGCTTCGATGAATTTTTAATTGAACTATCAGTGAGCACTTCATAGTAATTTCCCATGAGTTCATCAGATATAGACATAATCTTTCCAAAAATCTCATTCGGTGATTCAGTAATGCCGATGTAATTGTCCAAGCTTTTTGACATTTTTTGGGATCCATCAAGGCCAACAAGCAGGGGATTTAAAATAATAACTTCAGAGATTTTTCCATAGGCTTTTTGAATATCGCGGGTGAGTAAGAAATTAAATTTCTGATCAGTTCCGCCGAGTTCAATATCGGCATCGATTGCAACTGAATCATATGCTTGCGCCAGTGGATACAAAAACTCTTGAATCGAAATCGGCTTTTGATTGGTGTAGCGTTTTTCAAAATCATCTCGTTCGAGCATGCGTGCAACCGTGTAATGGGATGCGAGTTTGATGACATCAATAAAGTTAAGTTTGCCAAGCCAATGTGAGTTATAAAGAATTTCAGCCTTGTCTAAATCAATAATTCTTCCCACTTGATCACAATACGTTTTTGCATTTTTTTGTACTTCTTCAGCTGAAAGCATCGGCCTTTCTGAATCTTTATTTGAAGGATCACCGATCATACCGGTAAAATCTCCAATGATAAAAACAACCGTATGGCCTAAATCCTGAAATTGCTTTGCTTTATAAAGTTGGACGGTGTGACCTAAATGCAAATCCGGCCGGCTTGGATCAGCACCAATTTTAACTCGTAATGGTGTTTTCGTTGCAATTGATTTTTCAAGTTTTACTTTTAGTTCAGCTTCGGAAATGATTTCTACTGTGCTTTTTTTGATGAGTTCGAGTTGTTTATCAATAGAAGACTGCATAACGTAAGTATAGGATTTCCATAATTTTTCGAAAAAGACAAGGAATTAGCCAAAGAAATTTCTTTGACATAAAATCAAATCGTGATAAATAGCCTCATTGAGCTAATTTTAAAGGGGTTACGTGGGCTATTTATTATATAATAAAACTATTTCTATTGTATTTTTCGGATTTATTTATATTGTCTTATTCGCTCATCATTCAGTAATTGCAAAAGAAAAGAAAATGCACAAAGCAATTCGTTATTACTATTCTCAAGGTTTAACAACGTATGATATCTCTATAATCTTAAGTAAAGTAATGAAAAATCCGATACGAGAAAGTATTGTTACCTTTATTCTTTATAATCTTCATGATTATGAAAAACTTTTTGAAAAACACCCCAAAGCTCGTGAGAAATTAATTTCTACAATCTATGCACTTCTTTCTGATACTCATATAGTAGAACATATCAAGAATAAAGAATTTGGAGGAAATATAACGATAAGCTCAAAACTTGTTTTATCCATTGAATGTATACGAAGGATCGTTGATCTTGAGCGTTTACTCATCATCAAAGACCTTCAAAAGCTTTACGATTATGGAATAACTGTTAACGAGATGAAATTAATTATAGAGCAAAAAAGGTTGCCCCTTAAAAGAACACTACAATTTATGGACCCTCATAGACCTCAGTATGATCAAGATAAACGTCGAAGATTGGGATATTCAATTGTTTTATCACGGATAACTGATAGCAATGTTGGTGAGGAATTTCCACAGATTATTTCTTTAATGCCACGATCAATTCAGGATATAATAGCAAAAGAAATTGGAGAAGAGCTCGATATTCTAAATGCCACCCAAGAATTATTTCAACATGGACATACAGAGACAGAAGTAATTTCGATTCTTTCCTCGCGATTTGGGAAACCAATAACTGTTTCAAGATTGCAGAGTATTCTTAATTTTGCACATGAAATTACTGTAGAGATACGTCTTGGCCCCGATAGAGCTGCTCGTAATAGTGAGTTAGCTGATCTTCGAGAATTTTTACAAGAACGTGGAATAACAAATATGACTGATCTTCTTGGATTGATTTCTGCGGGGATGCCTGTATTTAATATACACAGGGAAGTTATTAGACGAATTCCAGTAGATCCATTTACTACTATGTATCTTCAAAATCTTTGTGCCGAAGTTTTTGCCTCGACACCTTAGCAATGTAGATTTGTTCTTATTTTAGAGATAATCTCCTGTTTTCCCAATGTCCATCGCGGAGCAATCAAAAGTTCATCGGGCGTATCGGCGATTAATCGATGAATCGTAATCTTTGGATCAAGATGTTTGATAAACGTTGTTATGAGCTGAATATATTTTTCGAGCATTACCGGTGTAAATTCATTATTGTAATACATCTTTTCTAATTTCGTATGTTTCACCACATGTAAGTGATGAATCTTCACGCCAAATACTCCAAGTTCTGATAACGTTTCTGCAGTTTTGATCATCTTATCTTCAGTGTCATTGGGTAATCCGAACATAAGATGAATAATTAATGAAGTACCATGTTGTGATAAAATTTTATGAGCGTCTAAAAATTGTTCAAATGTATGTTGTCGATTGAGCCATAAAAGATCGTCATTAAAAATCGATTGCAGTCCGAGTTCGACAAACGTTAATTTTTTTTCGCCTATTCTTTTTATAAGTTCCGCAAATTCAGTATTCACACAATCAGGACGAGTAGAAATCGATAGTCCTACAATTTTGTCAGAATATTCCATCGCTCGTTTATACAAGCTTTCTAAAACCTCAATTTCTGCATTGGAATTGGTGTTGGCCTGAAAATAAGCGAGAAATTTTTTTGCCTTTCGATGTTTTTTATAAAATTCAATTCCATCGTGAAGTTGCTCTTCCATTGATTTAAATTTATTTGCGCTTTCGGGAACGTACGAATCCAGATTACAAAAATTACACCGCGGCTTATTTGGGCATTTAAAGCCAGCGTCAATTGATACTTTATAAACAGGTTCTCCAAATTTCTTTTTTAAATATGATGAGAATGTGTTCATAGTTTAAGAACTGCAACTACTTCTACATGATGCGTTCTTGGAAACATATCAAATAGAGTGATTTTATCAATAGTATATTTCGTAGCGAGAAGAGCCAGATCACGTGCAAGAGTAGCAGGATTACAAGAAACATACAAGATTTGAGGAATAGAGAATTCAAGAATATGCTTCAAAAGCATCGTATCACAGCCACTCCGAGGAGGATCAAGAATTAAAGAATCGCATTTTTTGTAGCGAGCGATTAATTTTTTAAGATATCGCTCACTCTTTCCGGTATAAAAAATAGCATTTTCAAGGTGATTTTCTTTTTGCAAATGTTCTGCCAGTACAATATTTTCGCGAGAGATATCTACTCCGATAATTTTTTTTGCTTTTGCCGCAAGATACAAAGCAATTGCTCCACTGCCGCTATAAAGATCAAATACAATATCATCTTTGTTAATAAAAGTTTTGAGATGTTCATAGAGAAATTCTGTAACATAAGGGTTTACCTGAAAAAATGATGTAGGCGTTATCATATATCGCACATGACTAATTGATTCCATAATGTGATCACTTCCATAAGAAGCATATACTGAAACAATATTCTCATCTTTTTCCGAAGCGCTTGAAAGATTGATAGAACTACAATGCTCGAGTAATTTCTTTTGTAAATTTTCATCTAAAGTAATTTTGGTATGAGGATACGAAACAAAATTAATTAATGTTTTATCTTCATTTCGCGATGAACGAATAATGATATAATCGAGATTATTCTCATGCATTAATTTTTTTTCGGCTCGTACTAATTCATAACTTTTTAGAATTTTTTTATCGATGATATTACACTCAGGAATTTCTAGAATAGTATAATCAAGATCATAAAATCCGAGAGCATTTTGTACTCGATGAAACTTTGCTTTATTACGATAGTAGTTTGGCTCTGAAGAAATAATCGTGAGAGGCTCTTCTATAAGAATTTTGCCAATACGCTTCAGTTGATTACGTACTAATTCTTCTTTGATTTTTAATTCATCTTCATATTTCAGAAATTGATAATCACAACCTCCACATTGAGAAAAAACAGGACATGCCGAAGGAATGCGAATCGGACTCGGTGTTACGATTGTTTCTAATTTGGCAAATGAAAAGTATCTCTTTTCTTCTTGAATTGTAATAGTACAAACATCATCTTTACCGACTTTTGGTACAAAAATTTTCTTCCCATCAATTTCCCCAATGCCAACACCTTTATGTCCAAAGGTATGTATCTTTATTTTTTTCGTATCCATGTTTTCATTAAGAATAAACCTTGTGCCGGAGCAGTCATGCCTGCTTCTTTTCTGTCTTTTGATGCAATAATTTTTTTGAAATCAGCGATTGAAATTTTTCCTGTTCCAACATCAACAATTGTTCCGACAATGTTTCGAACCATATGTTTTAAAAAACCATTTCCTTGAATGGTAATTTTATAAAATCGAACGTTACCAAGAAATGGATTTTTAATTCGCGAAATTTGTGCTTTATAAATTTCTCGAATAGGGCTTACGCTGTCGCAATCACTTGCACGAAATGATGAGAAATCATGTTTTCCAACAATCACAGAAAGACATTTTCGCATGGGTTCAAGCTCCAAATCAGCATAAAGATTCCATGAGTATTTATTCATTACATGATTTTTTTTGTCGGTTACAATAAAATATGTATATTCTTTTTTATACGACATCTTTTGTACTCGGAATGAAAAGGGTATTGCATATGCCTCTTGAACACGAATATTATGTGGAAGCAGTTGATTAAGTCCGTGTAAAAATGCTCGCAGTTGAATCTGGCTTTTCGTTCTGAATGTTATCACATGATCGAGTGCATGAACGCCTGCATCTGTCCGACTCGTACTTGCAATTCGGATTTTTTCTTTCGTAAGTTTTTCGAGCGCTTCTTCAATAGCTGCTTGAATAGTCGGTGCATTTTTTTGAATTTGGAAACCATGATAGTTCGTTCCATGATATTCCAAGCGTAAGAGAATATTTCGTAGAGATGTCATGATAGTTATAGATGTTATTTTTATTTTGCCATATCAATGAGCAAACGCTCACGTTGCAATTCGCGTAACAACTCTTCCTCTGTTGGTAAATAGAGTTTATATCGTGATGCGAATATTTGTTTATTGTCTTTCGAAAGAGTATACCTCACAACAACATCTTTTTTATCTTCACATAAGATTAATCCTACTGTTGGATTATCATCTGATTGTTTAATCTTTCGGTCGTAATAATTCACATACATTTGCATTTGACCGATATCTTGGTGCACAAGTTTGCCAATTTTTAAGTCAATGATTACATAACATTTCAACACAGTATTATAGAAAACAAGATCTATATAAAAGTGATCTCCATCCAATGAAATACGTTTTTGGCGAGACATAAATGTAAATCCTTTGCCTAGTTCCAATAAAAATCGCGAAAGATTATCGATTAATGCTTGCTCGAGCTTGCTTTCATAAAGCTTTGACTGAGGAGAAAGACCGGTAAATTCCAGAACGTAGGGATCTTTGATCATATCTTCATACGTCTGAAGTTCTTGGCCTTTCTTAGCCAATTTTTTAAGGAATTTTTTATCTTTGCTTAAAGCAAGGCGTTCAAAAAGAAGAGAACTCTTCTGACGCTCCAACTCACGAGCTGACCAATTACTCTTCACGCATTCAATCTCATAAAACGAACGAATTTCAGGCTTATCAATACGCATTAAAATACGGTAATGGCTCCATGATAATTCTGCACGCAGTGTGTGCAGAATCTTATTTTCTAAATCTGCACCAGATGTGTGCAGAATTGTGGGAACTCTATATTTGTTGTACAGTAGATAAAATTGCCTTACATGCCACAGATGGCTTGGCGACCAGCCAGCGCCGTATTTTTCTATTAACTGTTTTGATAGTTTTTCAATGATTCTTTTGCCATATTCAGCGCGAGCTTTCCCTTTTTGCTCTTCAGAAACAATTTCTTTGCCAATCAGCCAATATGCGCTGACCATCTGAGTATTAATTGTTTTTGCAATTCTAGATCGTGAAATTTCAATAATTTGAGAAATACGGATAAAAAGGCTTTCTTGTGATAGTCGTTTTTCTTTCATAAAATTGGATTAAATCTGTTTTTATTGTTGCTACAGATAATTCCTTATTAACTCTTCCGCAATTTGGATAGCGTTGAGAGCGGCGCCTTTGCGGACATTATCGGAAACAACCCACATATTGAGTCCATGATCGATTGAGAAATCCCGTCGCAATCGTCCCACAAATACTTTATCTTTCCCCGTTGCATCTATTTGGGTTGGATATTTTAATTCTTTTGGATCATCAAAAAATTCAAGACCTTCAGCGCTTTTAAGAACATTTATTACTTCTTCAATAGGGCAAGGCTTTTCAGTCTCTACATTGACGCTTTCAGCATGGGAATAAAACACCGGAACTCGAACAGCGGTGCAGGTTATTTTAAAAGACGTATTCATTATTTTATTAGTTTCATAGATTACTTTTAATTCTTCCAGTGTGTAATTTTCCTGGCTGAAAGAATCAATATGAGGAATGCAGTTAAACGCAATACGTTTTGGAAATACTTTTTGAGTAATTGATTTTTGTGAGAACATATTAATCGATTGCGTACTTAATTCATCCATTGCTTTGAGCCCAGCACCAGATGTTGATTGATACGTAGACACCACAACTCGTTTTATGGTGAAACGATCATGAATTGGTTTTAAGGCCACAACAAGCTGGATTGTTGAACAATTGGGATTTGCGATAATGTTTTTTGTAGTATACTGTGAAAGAACATTTCGATTTACTTCAGGGACAATTAAGGGAATATCATTTTCCATACGAAATGCACTCGAGTTATCGATGACAATAGCTCCGGCTTTTGCAGCTTTTGGTGCATAAAGAAGACTACGATCTTTACCAGCTGAAAAAATTGCAATATCGATAGAGGCAAATGAATTATCTCCTAAAACATCGACAGGGATATCTTTCCCTTTGAAACTCAATGATTTTCCAAGGGATCGATCTGAGGCAAGTAATCGTAAATTATCTACAGGAAAATTTCGTTCCTCGAGAATTTTTATTGCCTCTCCTCCAACAACGCCCGTAGCGCCGACGATAGCTATATTGTATTTATTTTTTTTCATGCACTTTCTATAGCGAAAGAGTGAGAATACTGCAAGCAATTTTATGTATTTGACTTTTTGAGCAGTTGTTTCTAACTTCTCCATCTTATGAAATCACATAAATTTTTTGTAAAAGAAATCAAAGGGCCAGATGAGTTTATAACACTGACTGGCCGTATTGTTAATTTTGTAAAGAAAGAACAAAAAAAGCTTTCGTGGGTAATAGTTGCAATTACTGCACTCGGGGCATTTGCTATTTTTTGGCCGCGTTATAAGGCATCAAAGGCAGAAGAAGCAGCAGTTTCATTCTATTATACAACAAAATTATTTGATGCTGAAATTGTCGAGAAAAAAGAAGGCGAAACACCGGTAGAAGGAGCTATTAAGAATCCTGAAACTTTTTCTACGGAAAAAGAAAAGTACGAAACAATTCTCTCGCGTCTTCAAAAAATAAGAGCTGATTTTCAGGGAACACCAAGTGCGTATTATGCACATCTTTTTTCCGGGCATGCCTATTATTATCTTGGCGAATACGATAAGGCTATTGTGACATATCGCGCATTTTTAGCCGACACCGATGCAAATACCGAATTTCAAACTCTCGTGACTCATGCACTGGGAATGAGCTTTGAAAAAAAAGAGTCATATCCTGAAGCTATCGAATTTTATAAAAAAATAGTCGGAGAAAAAGGGGACTTCTTAAAAGACCTTGCAAATTATCGCATTGCTCGTTCGTATGAAAAAAGTAATAATCTTGAAGAAGCTACAAAGTATTATAGCTTGGTTAAAGACAAATTTAGTGATTCTTCTTTAAATGAAGATGCGAAGAAACATATCTTAATGCTGCCAATGGCTATTTCCCATGAAAAATAGATTAATTTTTTTTGTGGTAGTGTTTCTTTCTATTACGCTGGTAATAGCTTGCAGCGCAACATTTAGGCAAAATTTTTCTTCATATCAAAAAAAATCTTTCGAAAAAAACCGAAAGATTTTACATTCACAGTGGATTTTTAAATCCCAAAAAGATCCTCGGCATTTTGAGAATATATCGACGTTGTTTCAATATGGAAGTCCGTATTTCTATAAAGATCATATTTATTTTGGCCTATCAGATGGGTATTTCTATAAAGTAGAAACACATTCAGGAAATCTTGCATGGAAGATAAAACTTGGGGAAAGTATTCAATCAGATGTTGTGGTACATGATGATATTGCCTATTTTGGTGATCTTGAAGGAAAAATATATGCAATTGAAGTAAGGCAAGGGAAAATTCTCTGGACGTATCGAGGAGCTGCCAGCTTTCTTTCCCAAGCCCTTGTATTAGAGGACGAAGTGGCATTTTTACTTTCTAATGAAACAGTACTTTTTCTCGATAAATCGAAAGGCAGTTTTATTTGGAATTATGAGAGGCGGCTTGAAAAAACTGCTGTGTATGGAAATTCAATACCGGTTTATGAAAATGGAATTATCTATGGAGGTTTTTCGGATGGAAGTTTTGTCGCACTGAAAGAGAGTGAAAGGGCGCTTTTATGGGAAAGAGCCTTAGGGAACGATTACAAATTTTCTGACATCGATGCGCGGGCTCTTATCGATGGGGAGAAAATCTATGTCATGACCTATGGAGGAGATCTCTATGCCCTCGAAAAAACACAAGGCTCGATTATATGGAAGGCCAAAGACATTGGCGGCATTGCACATATGGCACTCTATGCTGGCAAACTCTATGCCTCAACGACCAATGGAAAGCTTTATAGAATCGATACATCAAATGGCATAGCCGAGCATTTTTATAAAAATTCATATGAGGGCGAAATCTTTACCGGCCCTGTTGTATTTGATAATTACATCATTACCGGTGGTTCACGGACCGGAATGTATGTGTTTAGTCCTGATTTACAATTAGTTGAAACCTATCTCATGGGCACTGGAATTATCGGGGAGCTTGCGACAGATGACAAAGGCTCTCTGTATGGAATATCCAATTATGGAAATGTGTATAAATTAATAATTAAATAATAAATATGAAAGGAGATCATATGATAAAAGAAGGAGCAAAAGCGCCAAGCTTTACGTTAAAAGGTTTGAATGAAAATAACGAAGAACGTACGTACAATCTTCAAGAATTGCTGAAAGAAGGCAAAGACATTGTCCTTTATTTTTATCCAAAGGACGATACGCCTGGCTGTACAACTGAGGCATGTGATTTTCGTGATAATTTTGCACGACTAAAAAATAAGGCAATTGTTTTAGGAGTTAGCCCTGATTCAGTTGAATCACATAAGAAGTTCAAAACAAAACATTCACTCAATTTTCCCTTACTTTCGGATACCGAGCATACAATCCTCGAAGAATATGAAGCATGGGGTGACAAAAGCATGTATGGAAAAACATATAAAGGCGTCATTCGATCAACGTTTGTTATCGATAAAACAGGCACCCTCAAAAAGGCATGGACAAACGTAAAAGTGAATGGCCACGTCGATGAAGTGATGAAGACATTAAATCAATAATTTCATTCCCTATTGAAACAACCCTGAAAATTTGATAAAATACAGTAGAGAGGAGTTTTTTTTTGAGTACGAAGGAACAAATTTTTACTGATTATCTTATTCATGGCACTTCGAATGAGCCTGAATTTGGGATGAAGATCGTTTCATTCCTCGAAAAAGACCCACGTCTTTGTGCTGCGGTGATTACGAAAGCTGCGCTGCAACTTGAAGGACAAAATGCTCGAATAGCGAATATAGCCTCTTGTTCTACGCATTTAATTCATTCACTTATTCTTCTTCTCGAAAAAGAAAAGGGAAGCTTTAAGGCTTTTTTAGACCAATTATCAATGCTTGTTATGAATCTCGATGTTGCGATTCGTCCAATGCTTCTTCGTGAAGGATTAGCTTCTATTGGCGAGGGAAATTTTGTCCATTATATCATTGAACACATGAGCCATGAAGATATGGTAAAAACCATTATTAGTTCAATTAAAGCAAACGAAAGTCCGGATGATACGAGAGCGCTCACACTTTTTCTCGCTCCATCGCCCGATACGAGGCGCAATCTCATTGGCCTATTTGAAAAAGAACTGGTGAATCTAGGTATTTCTGAAGAAGAGTACTCTCATTTTTTTAGTGATACATTATGGCGCGATTTAACATTATCGGAAAAGGCGCAGATTCTATTGAAAGAAGGGGTTCTCGGCATTGGTGATCCCGAAGAAGTGGTTTCGGTACTTCGAGAACTCTTAAGCCAAAATGAGGCACAAAAAGTAGAATTAATACTTAATAAATTTATCGCAACACTAGAACATCCATTCGTGGAGCTTCGAAAAAAAATTATTGGAATTCTCTCCATGGCGCTTGATTGTATCGGAGAATATGATTCATTAAAAAAAACGTATGATAAGCTCATTGATCTTTTATGTGAACGACTCGACGATGAATCAATCGAAGTTCGTAAGGAAGCCTTGCATGCCATTGCAATACCGGGGAATAAAAGAATTCTTCCCAAAGTAACTTCTTTTATTGAACAGATAGATGTATTTACGAATAGAGAAGAACGAGGATTTCGAAGAGATATTATTGAAGCACTCGGCAATTTAGGATGTGACGATGTTTTACCACTGCTGACAAAAATCCTGACAAAAAAGCAGCTTTTCATATTTCCAGAAAAGCTTGAATCACAAATTGCGGTGATTAGAGCACTTGGTAAAATAGGAACAAAGGCATCATATCAACTGCTTCTTGAAATGAGTACAGCCCATCCACATGAAGCAGTGAGAAAAGAAGCGATAATTATTGTAGAAAGTTTAGAGATATGATATAATTAATATAAGGAATAAACTATGGCTACACTATTAGGAATAGTCGTTGCGGGTATCGTTTTCTTCTACTCGATCTATATCGGCACCCACGGCAATTACATGGCATTTATTGACGTGTCATCAGTTGCAATCGTTTTTGGAGGGACGTTTGCGGCTACATTCATATGCTTTCCCTTAAATGAGGTTTTGAAAGCCTTCAATGCTGTTATCCTTGTGTTTATGAAGGACACGTTTAAGTATGAAGAATATATAAATGAAATTACCTCGCTTGCTAAACAAGTTCGTGAAGTAAAATCCTATGATAAAATCGACATGTCGCAGATTAAAGATCCATTCTTACGTGATGGAATACAGATGCTTAAAGACGCTATCCATTCATCAAGCGAAATTCAGGAAATTTTAGAAACGCGTATTATGTATAATCAAAATAGAGAAAATGCACAGGCCTATATATTCTCGACTATGAGTAAGCTTGCACCAGCATTTGGAATGCTGGGAACTTTGATTGGACTTATCGATATGCTCGGAAAAATGAGTGGAGGGCTTGGAGAAATCGGTGTGGGAATGGCTGTTGCTCTTATAACAACGTTTTATGGAGTCATTCTTTCCAATCTTATTTTTACCCCAGTTGCAGAGAAATTAAAGCGCCGAACCGAAGAAGACGTTATTTTTAAGCGTATGATTGTCGAAGGGATTGTTTTATTAAATGAATTCCAGCATCCCTTTGTTGTTGAAGATCGACTGAATTCCTATGTGCCAGCAAAGAAACGACAGGATAGTACGTCGCTTGCTGGAGTTCATATTACGCTTTCTGAAGCTGAAACTAAAGAGGAGGACTAGCGTAGAGAGCGTATAGCGTACAGCGTATAGTTTCTTAATTATTCTTCTTATTCTATACGCTATCCGCTATACGCTATATGCTCATTATGGCTCGACCAAAAAACATAATCGAAAACGCGGCACCACCGGAAGGAGAAGGCTCATGGGTGCTTTCCTACGGCGATATGATGAGTTTACTTTTATGCTTTTTTATCGTCATTGCTTCTATTTCAACGGTGAATCAACAAGCCCTTGAAGAGGTTTCTTCATCCATGGCAAAGGGAATGAAAAAAAAGCATACAAAGCCCTTGAAAGCCGTTGTCGATGATATCAAAAAAATTGTACACGAAGAAAATTTGGAAAAAGAAATGAGTGTTGAGATGGGCCCTCAAGGCGCTGAGATTAAATTTGCAGGCCAATCGCTTTTTGAATCAGCCCAGGCCGATATTAATACATCTGCATACCCAATTTTAAAAAAAGTAAGCGATGTTTTACAAAAAGAAGATGCTCGGGCCTATTATGTCATCGTTGAAGGACATACCGATAGTGTACCGATACAATCAGAAATCTTTCCGTCGAATTGGGAACTTTCGTCGGCTCGTGCAAGTTCAGTTATTCGTTATTTTAATGAAACAGGAATTGAGCCAAAACGTTGCAAGGCCATTGGCTATGCCGACACTCGCCCCGAAACAGCGAATGCTGATGCGTTGGGCAATCCAATTTCCTCCAATCAATCAAAAAATCGTCGCGTTATCATTAAGCTTACCAAAAATTTGCTTGAGTAAGCATCGACTGTGTATATAGTGCGCTTATATGAAGCTTTTCTTTTTTCTCATTTCTTTTATGGTAATTTCATTCTCTCTTTTTGCCCAAGAAGTTTCGCATTATCATATTGAAGCGCAGTTTAATCCCCTGAAACACAGTATTTCGGGAACATTAACTTTAAGTTATTTTAATGGAGAGGATGAAAGTATTTCTACGATCTCGCTTATGCTTCTTGCAAACTTAAAGAAAGAGTCAAACGAAATGCTCTCAAGAGTTGTAGAAGACCTTGGATTTCGTTATGGATTTGAATCGAGCTTTACGAAAGTTTATCGCGTAAGTTCGAATCCTACGAATGATCTTGAATTTCAAATTCGTAAGGGATTTGAATTTCTGCAGGATTATTCAAATGATGCTGCAATTCTTGATGTATTTCTCGATGAACCATTAGCACCGGGGGAGCGATTCACCATTCGAATCCAATTTGAAACGAAATTTGCAGAAGAAAAATCAGATTTAGGGTATTACGAGGATGTTTATAATGCTCGATTTGGTTGGTTTCCCCAGGAATTACCAATACGAGAAGGGAAGGCACACGAAAGTTTGATGTTTCATCCCTTTACCTATTCATTAAAAATAACAATGCCAAAAGATTATATTCTTGCACATATCGGCGATGAGTTTAATGAAGAAATTATTAAAGATGAGATTCTGTACTCTGTTACCTCTGAAAATCCTGTTCGAACAATTCCGCTTTCGTTTTCAAAAAAATTTAAAGTATTTTCCAAAAAAATAGGAGATATTCTCGTAAATGTATATGGGCCAGGCGATAGCCCATGGATATTGCATGGAAATCATAATGACGATGCGGAATTTTTATTTACAAAAGTTCTGCGTATTGTACGATTTTATGAAACTCTCTATGGGCCGCTCTCATCTGGCTCGATTAGTTTTACAATCCATTATGGGCACAATATATTCTATGCATCCGATGGACTTATCTCTATAGCCGAAAGTTATTTCTTAAAAGATTTGGCGAGTCCTGGATTAAAAGATCGAATATTTGAATATATTATTGCCCATGAAATTGCGCATCTTTATTGGGGTATTTCGGTCTCGAATGATTTCTACTTCGATGATTGGATTGCGGAAGGCCTTGCCGAGTACTCATCAATTTCTTATATCGAGCATACCTATGGGGTACGAGACAACTTTTTTAAACTCAGGCCTCTCTTTTATTTAATTGTGTATCTTCTTCAAGCCTATGATCCATTTGTATTGTATTATCCAGAAAACGTAGACGATGTATATTTTCTCAACTATCGCCGATTTGTCCTTGATGGCATTGATCAACCGATTCAAAAACAGCCATTTTTTAAAGGCGACCGAACGAACTTTGATTTTGTTCGGACGTATATGAAGTCGTATCTTATTCTTAAGTCATTAAGTGAGTATCTTGGCACCGATGAATTCAATCGTATCCTCAAGCTTATATATCGCAAAGAAAAGGCAGAATTTTTAACAACGAAAGAGTTTGAGAAAACTATCAAAGAACATACCGATAAAGAGGTAACGCGATTTTTTTCTGATTGGGTCTATAATAATTATAATATCGATTATGAAGTTGTTGATGTTACTGCAAAATCAGTTGGTGATAGCATACGTAATGAAATAAAGATTAAACGGCATGGAAAAGCATTTTTGCCATTTCACGTGAAAATACATTTTCAGGATAAGACAACTGCATATCTTTTCATTGAAAAAGAAAATGATGTTTTTATTATTTCAATTGATAGTGGAGCAAAAATAGAACAAGTTGAAATTGATCCAGGCTATGAGCTTCCTGATTTTAATCGACAGAATAATTTTTATCCACGAAAGCCGATTAAATGGAGCCTTTTATTTGAATATCCGACTGACCGCTATAATATAAATATTGCGCCTTATATCTTTGGAGGTTATGGGGTTCGTATCAATGGCCATTTTCTCGATGATCATTATTGGACCCTATTAGCAAGCTATACCGGAGATTTTGTGCAATTTTACGAGCGATTTGCCTATCGCCTCGCTCGGGCACAATATTTTGATATTACGCTCAATCAAGTGGTGAGTACCGATAGTGCACGTGAATGGTTTTTAATTAATGAAGCTGGCTATAGTTTTACGCTTTTTGAAAAAAATAAATTAGGATTTACTCGCTTTACCGATATTCCCGCAAATAATTTTCGAATAGCAACAGGGTTTAATTATTTTAAAGAACTCGATGCTTCGACAACTATCGGAGAAAATACCAAAGCCGATCTTCCTGATGTCATCGAATATTTTCGATTGAATTACACACGAAATGATATAGTAATATTTGGCATGCTTAATGAATTCGAGGCATTCTATACTGAATTTAGTCGTTTTGTGATGAGAACTTCTCGATTAGATAAGATCACAAACTATATAAATTCCTATGGCTTTATTGAATTTGGCTATAATACTGATCATACGATTGAATTTTATAAATTTGATTTTGATCAACTCTATCTTTTTGATGACGTCAGCCCAAGTTTACGAAGGGTTTTGGGAAGCTTTGAAATTTCGCATGCTTTATTACGAACAAAGCGAACTCGTTATTTTGGTATTTTTGAAAATTCGCTTTCATTTTTAAATAGTGTTGTTTTTGAGGGCATTACTATTGGAGCATTAGCACGCGCAGGCTATCTCTGGGACAACGACTTCGGATCAAATGAAATTCATGGCTCATATGGGCCATTTGTTGAAATTTTGAATAGAACTTTTTTTGATGTAGAATTTAATGTTCGTGTTGGGAGTGTTTTTCCCATCAATAAACGTGCCACAACTGATGACTACAAAGTCTTTGTAGAAGCCTACGCCGCGTTTTAAGGTAAGCACCTCGACAAAATACTCTAAAAATTTTGGTCTCAGATTCTAATTGAGCTTCAAAGTCTTTGCGATTTCTTCGAGGGATTTTTTACTTTCATTAGCCTCAATAGCATGTGCCAAAAGTTTTGCATCCATTAGTTCATCAAAACGAAAGAGATATTCCATGAGAGCATTACGAATGAGTTCGGCTCTTGTCATTTTTAGGACCTTAGCTTTTCTATTAATTTCTTTTAACAATGCATCCTCGAGTGCTAGAGAAATTGGTTTCATCGGTATACCTCCTTTCGATGAGCTATTTTATAGACATCGACTATTTTCTTCTCATCATCGATAGTGTAAAGAATACGATACGGCCATGCAACTTTACGATAACCATCATCAATACCGGCTAGTTTTTCACACTTCGGCCCCCTCGGGTTTTCAGCAAGATCTACAAGTCTTTCATAAACATAGTGTTGATATTTTTTATCCATCTTTCGCATTGCCTTTTCAGCCGATTTTCTCACTTCAATTCTATATCTCATTTAATATCTATATTAATATATTATTTAATGCATGTCAAGTAGCTTTTGAAAACCATTCCGCCAAAGTTAAAATGTCATATTTTTTGTAGTTGTAGATATTTTTAGACTTCATCTGGACTAATTTTAAAGGCAGGTTTAGAGAAGCTGAATCGTTTATGAAAACAAAAAAAACAAAAAGACATGAAGATATCATAATAAATATTACTAAACCTCAGGCTCAAGCGTTAGTAATGATTATAAAAAATCTTCAAAGTGAATTTCGTATTGTTGCTAAAAAGATAGATAATCTAGAAATAAAGATAGATAATCTTGTACGAGTATTTTCATAATTATCTTCGGTGACATCAAGCTTTGTTAGTTACCTTCTTGACAAATTTCTTTTCCAAAAATACAATGTGAGATTAATTTTTTAGTATATTTATCCCATTAATATAAATGGAGTCAGCTATGATAAGTGTTGAAAATTTACGTAAACGTTTTGGTGATTTGTGGGCGATTGATGATGTTTCGTTTGAGCTCAAAGAAGGTGAGATTTTGGGATTTTTGGGACCAAATGGAGCGGGAAAAACTACGACGATGCGGATTCTCACGGGATATATTCCGGCGACATCGGGAAGGGTTCATATTGCTGGATTTGATATTATGAAAGATCCCATGGAAGTTCGAAGACACATTGGCTATTTACCTGAATTGCCGCCCCTCTATCTTGATATGACAGTTCATTCCTATCTTTCATTTGTTTCAAAGATAAAAGGAGTTCCACGAGCAAATCGAAAAGAACGAATCGATTGGGTAATAGAAAAATGTGCCTTAAAAGAAGTTGCACCACGGATCATTGGCAATCTTTCAAAAGGATTTCGTCAGCGTGTGGGGATTGCTCAGGCAATCATTCACGATCCTAAAGTCCTTATTTTAGATGAGCCAACAGCAGGGCTTGATCCACGACAGATTAGCGAGATTCGGAACTTGATCAAAGAACTTTCTGGCTCGCATTCAATCATTTTATCAACCCATATATTACCTGAAGTTACGATGACGTGTCATCGAGCCGTTGTTATTAATCGTGGAAAAGTTATTGCTAAAGAATCTTTGGAAACACTGACCAAGGGAAAAACACTCGAAGATGCATTTTTGGATTTAATTACTAAAGGAGAAGGGGAGGTGGCCCATGCGTAATTGTATCTTAAGTGTAAGCAGCACCGGAGCAATTATTAATAAAGAACTGAAGGGTTATTTTGTGTCGCCTATTGCGTATTCGGTTTTGTGTGTCATAACCGTTATTAGCGGCATTTATTTTTATATGCTTCTGTCTAATTTTTTTGCAACAATAAATCAGTATCAAGTATATGCTCAGCTTTATCGAAATCCCGCGTTACTCGAGCGAATTAATTTAAATGAACGAGTCATTGCGCCATTTTTGCAATTCCTCATTATTGTCCTCATATTTGTTATTCCGGCGCTCTCAATGCGGCTCATTGCTGAAGAAAAAAAACAAAAAACCGATGAACTTCTCATGACATCGCCGATATCGACATTAAATATTGTGCTCGGAAAATTCTTTGGATCGTTTTTATTTATCTTTTTAGCCTTGAGTCTCACCGCGCTTTTTATGGGCATATTATTTTATTTTGGTGATCCTGAGTGGGGTCCGCTGCTCACAGGCTATATAGGCCTTGTCTTTGTATCAACGCTTCTTTTATCGATAGGGCTTTTTACGTCAAGCCTGACATCAAATCAGATCAATGCCTATTTTATTTCTTTTGCGATAGGATTACTGCTTTTAATTATAGGCTGGGCAAGCCAACTAACGAGTGGACCAATCGGCAGTGTTTTAGGATATTTATCGATAACGCGACATTTTGAAAATTTTGCCAAAGGAACGCTTGATTTAAATGACACACTCTATTTTGTCAGCATAATTATTTTCTTTATTATCTTAACAAAGACATCATTAGAATCCGCTAAATGGAGGTAGGCCTATGCGTGCATCGTCTCGATATTTTGGAATAATTGGAATCGTTTGTATTATTTTTGGAATATTGAGTTTTGTGCTCGATTTACTGCAGGGTAAAGGAGCATCACTCTCATGGTATCCTATTATTAATTCAATTATAGGTATTGTCTTTATTGTGCTCTATCTCGTTTTTAATAGTGGGTCATTAAAAAGCACTATTAAAGAACGAAGAACCTTACAAGGGACCAATGCATTTATTGTTGCATTTTTACTTTTTGGAATTCTCATCTTTGCAAATGTTATTTTTGTAACGGAACCAACATTTAATACAAAAATTGATTTAACTGAGAATAAAGTTTTTTCACTTGAATCGCAATCAATTAATATTGCAAAAAATCTTAAAGAAGAAGTGCAAATCATTGGCTTTTACAATGTTGGGGTGACTGAGAGAGCCGTTCTGAAAGATTTAGTCGATCGCTATCGCTATTACTCAGATAAAATTAAACTCGAACTCTACGACGCTGATGAAAATCCTGGACGAGCAAAAGAACTTGAAGTCACCAATGGCATGGCAGTGATTGTAGGAGCGGGCGGGAAAAAGAATGTTTTGCAAGGTTTAGATGAGCAAAATATTACGAGTGGAATTATGCAAGTTACCAAAGGCGCCGATACATTTATCTATTTTACGACCGGCCATGGAGAAGGTGATATTACCAATGAAGAAGCCGATGGATACAATATCATTGCAAAATATATTGAAAATGAAGGTTATACCTCAAAGAGCATTGATTTAACTCGCGAACCGCAAGTACCTGCTGATGCCGCACTTTTAGTTGTCATGGGTGCTAAGAATAGTTTTTCACCTGAGGAAGTGACGAAGATAAAGACTTATCTTGATTCAGGCGGCAATGCCTTTTTTATGCTTGAACCAACTTTTGATGTCGCACGAACAAAACTTGTAGAAAGCGGCCTTGAGTCAATCATTGCTGATTATGGAATCGAACTTGGGCAGGAAATTATCATGTTCGAGCCTGAGATTCCTGAATTTTTACGATCAATGTTTGGATCGCAATTACGACCCGAGGTCCATGTAGGTGCATTTGAGACTCATGAAATCACCAAAGATTTTAAAGGCAAGGTTGTACTCCAATTTACGAGGCCTCTCAAAAAAGTAGCCGATGGAAAAAATGCTTCAGTTGAAACTGCCATGAAGGTCGACGAACAGGCGTATTGGGGTGAAAAGGATTTTCCATCGATATTTAGCCAAGGCGCAAAAAAAGACAAAAATGATGACGGAGGTCCATTCAATTTACTCATGACTTCAATGAAAGATGTCCAAGGTGGAGGTAAACAATCCAAAGTTATCGTGCTGGGGAATGCATCATTTATTTCGAATCAACGATTACAAGGTGCTTCCAATCATAATTTATTTTTGAATAGCCTTAATTGGATTACTGGCGAAGTTGAAAAAATTTCGATTCGCCCAAAGATGATTAAATCATCGCGCATTAATTGGACTCCACAAGAAGCGAGCTTTGCTTTTTATTTATGTGTGTTGGCAATCCCACAGGTTATATTATTATTTGGTTTACTCGTATGGTATTGGAGGAAAAGACGATAACTATGAAACGGACGTTAATTATTTTGGCACTTTTTTTAGCACTCTTCTTTTTTGCTCATAAATCGCTTGAGCGGAAAGAACAAAAAGAAGTTAAAGAAGAAGAGGCAAAAAAGATGTATACCTTTTCAGGCGATACGATTACTGATATTACGCTTAAAAACGACAAAGGCAATTTTACATTTAAAAAATTTGCAGATAATACATGGAAAGTGATAGAGCCTTTAAATACCGAGGCAAACGACACTGTTCTTAAAAATCTCAGCGACGATATTGCCAAAATTACCATTAAAAAAACCATTAAAGATTTTAAGGGGACATTAGATCAATTTGGCTTGGGGATAAACACGAGCAGTCTTTCTTTTACTACAGCTGATGCAAAAAAATATAGTTTTTTACTGGGAGAAAAGAGTCCCGATAAGGCCTCCAGTTATTTAAAGAAAGACAATGATCCCGCTATTTATCTCGTTGAAACAAATGTATCTGATTTTAAAGAAAAGGATTTAGCTGAGTTTCGAGACAAGCTCGTATTTAATAAGCTTAAAAAAGATGATATTATTTCGTTTACTTTAGAAAATGAGCATGGGCATTTTAAGGCAGCATTTGATGAAGACAAGAAAAAATGGATTCTGAAAGAGCCTGTAGTTCATAGTTTAGGAGAAGGCATTGATACATTAGTGAGTGCAGTTGCGAATCTTCGGAGCTTATCTTTTATTACTGAAAAAGCAACACAATATGATTTGAAAAAATATGTATTAGATAAACCGAAAGTATCGGTGTCCTTTGATCTCAAAACAAAACAAACGCTTTCATTTAAAATTGGTGAAGACAAAAAATCGAAAACAGAGAAAAAATATTATTTAAAATCTTCTCATAAAGAGGGAAT